>JAHHSD010000065.1 GCA_020025425.1 Oscillospiraceae bacterium | reverse complement strand
ATCGGCGTGAAGAACTCCTCCATGCCCACCCAGGACATCCAGATGTGGAAGGACGAGGGCGGCGAGGACTTCGTGGTTATGAACGGTCCCGACGAGCAGCTGGTTTCCGGCCTGGCCATGGGCGCCACCGGCGGCATCGGCGGCACCTATGCCGTGATGCCCGAGCTGTTCCTGAAGATCCGTGAGCTGTTCCTGGCCGGCAAGGTCGAGGAGGCCCGTCAGGTCCAGAATGAGGCCTGCCGCATCATCTACAAGATGTGCGCCGGCCACGGCAACCTGTATGCCATTATGAAGGCCATCATCGTCAAGCAGGGCGGCCCCGACTGCGGCGGCGTCCGCGCTCCCCTGGCCAACATGATCGACAGCGACAAGGCCGTTGTGGATGAGGCTTATGAAATGATCAAGGCGGCTATCGCCAAGTATTGCTGAGGTGTAAAAAATGCGTATTATTGCCACTGAAAATTATGACGCTATGAGCCGCCAGGCGGCCAATATCCTGTCCGCCCAGGTCATTATGAAGCCCGACTGCACGCTGGGTCTGGCCACCGGCTCCAGCCCCATCGGTACCTACAAGGTGCTGATCGAGCGCTACGAGCAGGGTGACCTGGATTTCTCCCAGGTCAAGTCCATCAATCTGGACGAGTACGTGGGCCTGTCCCCCGAGCACGACCAGAGCTACCGCTACTTCATGCAGCACAACCTCTTCGATCACATCAACATCGATCCCGCCAACACCAACGTCCCCAACGGCCTGGCCAAGGACGTGAAGGCTGAGTGCGATCGGTACAACAAGGTGATCGAGGAGCTGGGCCCCATCGACGTCCAGGTGCTGGGTCTGGGCCATGACGGCCACATCGGCTTCAACGAGCCCGCCGAGGACTTCGCCACCCTGACCCACCTGGTGGACCTGACCGACGTGACCATCGAGGCCAACGCCCGCTTCTTCGCCTCCGCCAACGAGGTGCCCCGTCAGGCTCTGACCATGGGCATCGGCACCATCATGCAGGCCAAGAAGGTCATCATGGTGGTCAGCGGCAAGGACAAGGCCGAGATCGTGAAGAAGGCTTTCACCGGCCCCGTCACCCCCGAGGTGCCCGCATCCATCCTCCAGATGCACCCCGACTTCGTTCTGATCGGCGATCAGGACGCCCTGAGCCTGCTGTAAGCTGACTTGAAACCCTCCCTTCCGGGGGACGGCGGAGCCCACGCTCCACCCCCTTCGGGAGGGAGTTTTTTTACCCAATCAAAAAGCACCCCCGGCTTTCTAAGCCGGGGGTGCTCTGCACGCTAACATATTTATTATACTGCCAGTCTGCACATGAATTCAAGATAAAACTGTCCGATTTGCGCTGATTCTCCCTTCTAAACAACTGAAACAGCTCTTTTTTATGGATAATCCCAAGTTGTAATTCTGCCCCCCAAGTGGTAAAGTATAGTTAAGGAAGGGAAGCAGGAACAAGAAAACCGGGCAGAACTTCCAGCCAGTCAAAACAGCAAAGCAAAAGATTTCTTGACAGGTTATTCTAAGAAACGGAGGTTAACCAATGGTTGAACCCATGAGCGAACAGAAATGACCTTGAACGACGAAAGCTGAAGTCGTTCAAGGTCATTTCTTTTTGCCGGTTTGGCCCATTCTCTTAAGGTTTCTTTAAACTTGCGGCAGAAGGCCCTTCTGCTGTTGACGCTCCTGCCGGACAGCGGTATAATGACCCGTATTTTCCTGTACCCGAGGCGTGAAGAACGGGTACAGACAGTCAGAAACCGCCATCGACCTGCCGGAAAGGAGAACACAACCATGAAAAAAACCATCGTAGCACTGCTGAGCGCCCTGTTCTTAGTGGTGTCAGGCTGCCAGAAGGGGGACACGCCCCAGGTGGTCCTGCCGCCGGTGAGCGAGCAGCCGCCGCTGACACAGATCACATACACCAATCTGGGGGACGAAAGTGTTCGCAAGGAGCTGGATGGGATCATGGCTGAGGCCGGGATCGAGGACGCCAGCCGCCAGGTATTTTTCGAGCATGTGGACCAGTTTAACGGGGCAGTCTCCCAGGACAGCATGGCCGCCGGCTATGATACGATGCTGGTGGGCAGGGAGCCCCCCTATGACCCCTATGTGATGCAGGACCAGTGGATGGAACAATATCCGGATTTTCTGGGCTATAACTGCCGGATCACCTCCTTCGGGCTCTTTGGAGACCGGGTCACTGTGCCGGCCGATGCGGAGATCGCGGACGACATGCTGGCCTTTGACCTGAACGCCCTGGAGGCGGATCCCTCCGCCGTGCCGGACCCCGAGTCCCTGCACAGCTTCTCCGCCCTCTGGTCCAATGTGCCCACCCAGGCCACCAAGGACGTGGCTGTCCATGCGGCCAATATCCAGAAAAACTGGAAGGAGCGGGGAATCCGCTTTACGGACGACCCCAAGGTCCGGCTGATCTCCGTGTTTTTCCACGAGGCCATCGAGGAGGGGAAGGACTCCCTGTTTGTGGGCCACGCCGGCATCCTGCTGCCGGTGGGCGAGGAGCTCTTCTTTGTGGAGAAGCTGTCCTTCCAGGAGCCCTATCAGGTGGTGAAGTTCCGCAGCCGCACGGAGCTGAGCGACTATCTGATGACCAAATACGATGTGGACGTGAATCAGCCCACGGCAGTTCCTCTGATCATGGAGAACGATCAGGTGATGGAGGGCTATCGACCCAAGCCCCAGTAAGCCAGCCGAACGCCCCCCGGTGCAGACGTTCCCGTCTGCGCCGGGGCTTTTGCTGAGCGGAAAAAGATTGTGTAGTTTCTCAGCTCTGTGGTAAAATAAGCAGCAAACAGGCCGGTGAGCCGGCGGAACAGGAGGAATGGCTATGTGGGCAGAAGAAAGTGTATTCTATCAGATTTACCCCCTGGGGTTTTGCGGCGCTCCCATGGAAAATGACGGGGTCCAGGTCAGCCGGATCGGCAAGATCGGCCAGTGGGCGGACCACATCCGGGCGGTGGGGGCCAATGCGGTCTATCTCTCGCCGGTGTTCGAGAGCGACACCCACGGCTACGACACCCGGGACTACCGGAAGGTGGACTGCCGCCTGGGCAGTAATGAGGACCTTGCCCAGGTGTGCCGGACCCTGCACGAGAAGGATATCCGGGTGGTGCTGGACGGGGTGTTCAACCACGTGGGCCGGGGCTTCTGGGCCTTTCGGGACGTGCAGGAGAAGAAGTGGGACTCCCCCTACAAGGACTGGTTCCACATCAGCTTTGACGGCAACTCCAACTACAACGACGGCTTCTGGTACGAGGGCTGGGAGGGCCACTTCGAGCTGGTCAAGCTGAATCTGCGCAACCCGGCGGTGGTGGACTATCTGCTGGACTGCGTGCGCTTCTGGGTGGAGCAGTTCGACATCGACGGTCTGCGCCTGGACGTGGCCTACTGCCTGGACCACGACTTCCTGCGCCGCCTGAGGGGCTTTGTCCAGGGCCTGAAGCCCGACTTCTTCCTCCTGGGGGAGACTCTCCACGGGGATTATAAGCAGTGGGTCAACGACCAGATGCTCCACAGCTGCACCAATTACGAGTGCTATAAGGGGCTCTATTCCAGCCTGAACAGCATGAATCTCTTTGAGATCGTCCACAGCCTGAAGCGGCAGTTTGGCTCAGAGCCCTGGGCCCTCTATCAGGGAATGCACCTGCTGAGCTTTGTGGACAACCATGACGTGACCCGGGCGGCCAGCATCCTGAACGAGCCCAGGCACCTGCCCCTCCTCTACGGCCTGATGTTCGGCATGCCCGGCATCCCCTGCCTCTACTACGGCAGCGAGTGGGGGGCCCAGGGGGTGAAGCAGCCCGGCAGCGACAGCAGCCTGCGCCCCTGCTTTGAACGGCCTGAGTGGAACGGGCTGACCGACCGCATCGCCGCCATGGCCCGGGCCCACCGGGAGAGCAAGGCCCTGTGCTGGGGCGACTTCCATGAGCTCCTCCTCACCAACCGGCAGACCGTTTTCCAGCGCCGCACCGCCGAGGAGCGGGTGCTGGTGGCCGTCAATGCGGACGCCCAGCCCTACACGGCTCACTTCGACGCCGGCTGCGGCCTGGCGGTGGATCTGCTCACCGGTCAGACCCACGATTTCGGCGGCGGCAGCGAGCTTGCGCCGTACAGTGTGTATTTTTGGAAGTGTGAGCGGTAAATCGGCAGAAAAACCAGGGCAAACTATGGTAAAATTGGCAGTTCGTCCAGCGGGCCCTACTTGTCAAGGTCCGCTGGATTTGTTATAATATAGAATCCATTTGTATAGGCTGAAACAGGCTGTCAACGGGCTTACGACACCGGTTGACAGACCTGGAGAATTTTCGGACCATTGGATCGGAGCGAGGTGTGAGCGTGTACCTGAAGGCATTGGAAATACAGGGCTTCAAGTCCTTCCCGGATAAGACGGTGCTGACCTTTGGCGAGGACGTCACAGCCATTGTCGGCCCCAACGGCTCCGGCAAATCCAATATCTCCGACGCCATCCGCTGGGTCATGGGGGAGCAGTCCACCCGGACCCTCCGGGGAGGCAAGATGGAGGATGTGATCTTTGGCGGCACCGCCCGGCGCAAGCAGACCGGCTACGCCGAGGTGTCCCTGGTGCTGGACAACACCGCCCGCATCTTCCCCATGGAGGAGAGCGAGATCATGGTGACCCGGCGGTACTACCGCTCCGGGGAGAGTGAGTACTACATCAACCGCCGCTCCGTCCGCCTGAAGGATATCAACGAGCTCTTTATGGATACAGGCCTGGGCCGGGAGGGCTACGCCGTCATCGGCCAGGGCAAGATCGACGAGATCCTGTCGGTGAAGTCCTCCGACCGCCGGGAGGTCTTTGAGGCGGCGGCGGGCATCTCCCGCTTCCGCCACCGCAAGGAGGAGTCGGAGCACAAGCTGGAGCGCACGGACGAGAACCTGGTGCGCATCAACGACAAGATCGCCGAGCTGGAGCTCCAGGTGGAGCCCCTGCGGGCCCAGAGCGAGAAGGCCAGGAAGTTCCTGATCCTGCGGGACCAGCTGCGCGGGCTGGAGATCTCCGTGTGGCTGGACGCCCTGGAGCGGCTGCGGGCCGGCGGGATCAAGATCCAGGCCGACCACAGCCGGGCGGTGGAGCAGCGGGACCGGGCCCAGAGCCAGCTGGACCAGCTGTACGCCGTGGCCGAGGAGCTGGCCGGTCAGATGCGGGAGAAGGACATGGAGGTGGACCGCCTGCACGGAGAGATCCAGCAGCAGGAGACCCGGTCCGGTGAGCTGTCCTCCTCCATCGCCGTACTGAAGAACAACATCCAGAACAACCAGGACAACGTCCGGCGCATCCGGGCGGAGCTGGAGCAGAAGGAGGGGCGGGAGGACGGACTCTCCGCCCAGATCGACAGCCGCCGTCAGCGGCTGGACCAGATCGAGACTCAGCTGGCACAGCTGCGCAGCCAGCTGGAGGAGAAAAATACCCAGGCGGAGGAGACAGCCAGCTCGGCGGGCACTTTAGACCGGGAGCTGGAGCGGCTGCGGGAGAAGCAGGAGCTGGAGAACGCCACCGCCGCCGAGGCCAAGGCCCTGCTGTCCGCCCTGGCCGCCGCCGCCCAGGAGGTCCTGGACCGGCGGGAGAGCCTGCACCGGGAGCAGCTGGTTCTGAACGACCGGCTGGCCGGTGCCGAGGAGGACAAAAAAGCGGCCGACCGGCAGCTGTCCCAGGCCCAGGCGGAGCGGGACGGTGCAAAAAATGTGATTGCCGGCTATGCCCTGCGCATGGACGCCCGCAGAAAGCGGGCGGAGGAGAGCCGGGAGCAGCAGATGAAGCTGCAAATGGAGGAGCACGCCCTCTCCTCCCGGGTGAAGCTGCTCACCGAGATGGAGCAGATGCACGAGGGCTATTCCAAGGCTGTCAAGCTGGTGATGGCAGACGCCCGCCGGGGCCAGCTGCACAATATCCACGGGCCGGTGGCCGACCTGCTGAAGGTGGAGGATCAGTACACCGTGGCCATCGAGACCGCCCTGGGCGGGGCCATGCAGAACCTGGTGGTGGAGCGGGAGGAGGACGGCAAGGCCGTCATCCAGCACCTGAAGCGCCGGGACGGCGGCCGGGCCACCATCCTGCCCCTGAACGCCATCCGCCCCTACGAGCTGCGGGAGAAGGAGAGCCTGCGCCGGGAGGCCGGCTTTGTGGGTGTGGGCGACCAGCTGATCCGCTTCGCACCCCAGTACCGCAATGTATTTTCCAATCTGCTGGGCCGTGTGGTGGTGATGGAGGACCTGGACAAGGCCCTGGTCACCGCCCGGAAGTACGGCTATAAATTCCGCATTGTCACCCTGGACGGCCAGGTGCTCAACCCGGGCGGCTCCATGACCGGCGGCTCAGCCAGCCGGAGTGCCGGTATCCTGAGCCGGGCCAACGAGCTGGAGCGGCTCAATGCCCAGAGCCAGGACCTGCGGGACCGCCTGACCCAGGCGGGACAGGAGATGGAGCAGGCCCAGCGGGAGCTGACCGCCGCCCAGTATCAGCTGGACACCGCCCAGAGTCAGCTCAGAGAGTGGGAGGATGCCATCCTGAAGGCCCAGGGCGAGCAGGCCAAGTGCCGCGGCCTGGCAGCCGAGCTGGAGAGCCAGCGGGCCGCCCTGGAGGAGGAGCTGGCCGCCCTGGATGAGCGGTCCGGGCAGATCGAACAGGACGCCGCCCAGGCCAGGGCCCGGATCGAGCAGGTGGACGGCGCCGCCGCCGCCCTGCGGGCCGAGACCGAGGGCAAGCTGCTGGGGCAGAATGAGCTGCGGCAGCGCGCTGCCCAGCTGAGCCGGGAGGCGGCCGAGCTGGGGGCCCAGACGGCCGGTTTGGAGGCCGAGCGGGACAGTGAGGAGAAGAGTCTCCGGGAGTTGGAGACCCTGCGCCGGGATATCGCCGGCGACCGGGATCAGAGCCTTGGCCTGATCGCGGGATATGAGGAGAAAAACGCCCAGCTGGACCAGGAGGTCCGGCTGAAGGAGGAGCTGCTCCGGATGGTGCGGGAGGAGATCACGCACTGGGAGGAGCGGGCCCGTGGGCTGAATGAGGAGAAGCTGGAGCTGGAGGGCCGCCGCAGCAAGGCGGACCGGGAGAGCCGGGACAAGAACGGCGAGCTGCTGGCCATGGAGAAGGAGGTCGCCCTTCTGGAGCAGAAGCGGACGGCCAACGCCATGGAGGAGAAGCAGCTGCTGGATAAGCTGTGGGAGACCTATGAGCTCTCCCACGAGGCGGCCAAGCGCCAGCGGGTGGAGATCGAGTCGATCGCCAAGGCCCAGCGCCGGATCGACGAGCTGAAAAAGTCCATTTCCGCCCTGGGCAGCATCAACCTGGGGGCCATTGAGGAGTTCCAGCGGGTCAACGAGCGCTACACCTACCTCACCGACCAGCGGGACGACGTGGAGCGGTCCAAGCAGGAGCTGGCGGAGATCATCGACCAGATCACCGGGGAGATGAAGGCCATCTTCGCCCGGGAGTTCCATGTCATCGACGAGGCTTTCCGGCAGACCTTTCTGGAGCTCTTCGGGGGCGGCCAGGCCAGACTGGAGCTGGAGGACCCGGAGGATATCCTGAACTGCGGCATCGAGATCAAGGTCCAGCCCCCCGGCAAGGCGCTGAAAACCATCAGCCTGCTGTCCGGCGGCGAGAAGGCCTTTGTGGCCATTGCCCTGTACTTTGCCATCCTGAAGGTGCGGCCCACCCCCTTTGTGGTCATGGACGAGATCGAGGCCGCCCTGGACGACAACAACGTGGTCCGGTTTGCCCACTACATGCGCAGCATATCGGACAAAACCCAGTTCATCGTTATCACCCACCGC
>JAHHSD010000064.1 GCA_020025425.1 Oscillospiraceae bacterium | reverse complement strand
CAAGGCTTTCCGGGACTCTAAAACACTTATTCGATTATTCCCACTCGATGGTTCCGGTGGGCTTGGGAGTCAGGTCAAACAGCACGCGGTTAACACCCTTGACCTCATTGGTGATGCGGGTGGTAATGTGCTGGAGCAGCTCGAAGGGCACATTCTCCACGGTAGCGGTCATGGCATCCACGGTGTTGACAGCGCGGATAATGACGCACCACTCGTCGACACGCTTATTATCGCGGACACCCACGCTCTTGATGTCAGGAATCGCGGTGAAGTACTGCCACACCTTACCGGCCAGGCCGTTCTTATCGAACTCCTCACGCAGGATGGCGTCGGACTCGCGGACAGCCTCCAGACGGTCGCGGGTAATGGCACCCAGGCAGCGGACGCCCAGTCCGGGGCCGGGGAAGGGCTGACGGTCCACCATGGCGGAGGGCAGGCCCAGAGCGCGGCCGCATGCGCGGACCTCGTCCTTGAACAGCATCTTCAGAGGCTCAACCAGCTCAAACTGCAGGTCCTCAGGCAGGCCGCCCACATTGTGGTGGGACTTCACGGTCTTTACGGTCTTGGTGCCAGACTCGATAATGTCGGGGTAAATGGTGCCCTGACCCAGGAACTCAATACCGTCCAGCTTGCGGGCCTCCTCCTCAAAGACGCGGATGAACTCGCCGCCGATGATCTTACGCTTCTGCTCGGGGTCGGACACACCGGCCAGCTTGTCCAGGAAGCGGTCAGTGGCGTCCACATAGACCAGGTTGGCATCCAGCTCCTCGCCGAAGACCTTGCAGACCTGCTCAGGCTCGCCCTTGCGCAGCAGGCCGTGGTTCACGTGAACGCAGGTCAGCTGCTTGCCGATTGCCTTCACGAGCAGAGCAGCCACCACAGAGGAGTCCACGCCGCCGCTGAGGGCCAGCAGGACCTTCTTGTCCCCCACCTGGTTGCGGATCAGCTCCACCTGGTCGGAAATGAAGTTCTCCATATTCCAGTTGGCCTCGGCACCGCAGATGCCGAAAATGAAATTGCTCAGAGCGGCCTTGCGCTCCTCGTCATCGGTGGGCCAGGGCTCGTCGCCCTTATGATCCACCAGCAGGACGGGGACCTCGTAGTTATAGATATCCTTGGATGCGTCGATCTCAACACCATCCACCACACGGTTGGGGCCGCCGTTCAGAATGATACCCTTCACATTGGGCAGAGCCTTCAGCTCCTCCAGGGTGATATCATGGGGATGGATCTCACTGTAAACGCCAAGGGCACGGATCTCACGGGCAATTTTGGGATTCTCTTCGCTGCCCAGGTCCAGAATTACGATCATATCCTGTTTCATATAATGCCTCCTGTATCTATCATCAAAGAATATATGTATCCTACCACAAGTGCCTCCCCTATCGCAATATATATCACTAAATTTTTTCAAAAATGTGGTTATTTCAAAGATATTTCACGTTTGCTTTATAAAATTTTTACAATTCATTCATCGTTTGTCTATTGTATTTTGGGATTGACTCTGTTATCATAATGTTACACCAAAGGAAAGGAGGTCGATAAGATTATGCAGTACATCAGCACTCCCCAGGTTGATCTGGAAGACATTCTCTATGAGAACAGCGCTCTGGTTGCCAGCGAGCGGTAATCGGATCACCCCGGACCACACCGAAAGGTGTGGATTTTTTAAACAATTTTTCAGAATTTATCATAAAATCCCCGCGGATCAGCTCCCAAGAAGCTGATCCGCGGGGATCTTTTTTAGATCGTAGTAATGTCGATGGGGGTCAGATCCTCGCTGCGGCTCTGCTGACGCACAGTGAGCAGGGCGCGGGCGGTGTCAATGGCGGTGACGCAGCCCACAGAGTGCTCAACAGCGGAGCGGCGGATGTGGAAACCGTCGGTGTCGTGCTTGCGGCCCTTGGTGGGGGTGTTGATGATCAGATCCACCGTACCAGAGGCAATCATATCCAGGATATTGGGGTGAGCCTGGGACACACGGTTGACCCGCTTGCACTCCACACCGGCGGCGGTGAGGGCGTCACAGGTGCCGGAGGTGGCGAAGATTTCCACGCCCATATCCACGAATCCCTTGGCGATGGAGATGATCTCCTCCTTATCCTCATCCTTGACGGTGATGATGATGCGGCCGCCCTTCTTGGGCACACGCATGCCACAGCCCTTGAAGGCCTTCAGCAGGGCCTGAGGGAAGGCCTCAGACAGACCCAGGACCTCGCCGGTGGACTTCATCTCGGGGCCGAGGCCGGTATCCACATCAGTGAGCTTCTCAAAGGAGAACACAGGGGCCTTGACCGCATAGTAGCTGGCCTCCTTGTAGATGCCGGTGCCGTACTCCATGTCCGCCAGCTTCTCACCCAGCATGACACGGGTGGCCAGGTCGATGATGGGCACGCCGGTGACCTTGGAGATATAGGGGATGGTGCGGGAGGAACGGGGGTTGACCTCAATGACGTAGATGTCATCATTATAGAGGATATACTGAGCGTTGATCAGGCCGATGACGCCCAGGTGCTTGGCCATGTTCTTGGTGTGCTTGAGGATGAGCTCGCGGTGCTTCTCCTCCAGATGCAGGGGGGGGTACACGGCGATGGAGTCACCGGAGTGAACACCGGCACGCTCCACGTGCTCCATGATGCCGGGGATCAGGATGTCCTCGCCGTCAAAGACGCCGTCCACTTCCAGCTCGCGGCCCATCAGGTACTTATCCACCAGGATGGGGTGCTCCTGCACCGTCATGTTGATGATGCGCATGAACTCCTCGATGTTGCGGTCGGAGTAAGCGATCTCCATGCCCTGGCCGCCCAGCACGTAAGAGGGACGGACCAGCACAGGATAGCCCAGCTCGTGGGCGGCATCCAGGGCCTCCTGGGTGGTGAAGATGGTGCGGCCCTTGGCGCGGGGGATGCCGCACTTCTGCAAAATCTCGTCAAAACGCTCGCGGTCCTCAGCGGCGTCCACGCCGTCGGAGGAGGTGCCCAGGATCCGGACGCCCATGTCGGTCAGGGCCTTGGCCAGCTTGATGGCGGTCTGGCCGCCGAACTGGACCACGGCGCCCCAGGGCTTCTCCTGCTCCACGATGTTCTGCACGTCCTCGGCGGTCAACGGCTCAAAGTAGAGCTTGTCGGCCACGTCGAAGTCGGTGGAGACGGTCTCGGGGTTGTTGTTGACGATGATGGTCTCATAGCCCATCTTCTTGAACGCCCAGACGGAGTGGACGGAGCAGTAGTCGAACTCGATGCCCTGGCCGATGCGGATGGGGCCGGAGCCCAGCACCAGCACCTTCTTCCGGTCGGCGCCGGTGTCCACGGCCTCGTTCTCGCCGTCATAGCTGGAGTAGTAATAGGGGGTCTGCGCGTCGAACTCAGCGGCGCAGGTATCCACCATCTTGTAGGAGGGGATGATGCCGTACTTCTCGCGCAGGGCCTTGACCTCGGCCTGCTTCATGCCGCACAGCGCAGCGATGTAGCTGTCGGCGAAGCACATCTCCTTGGCCCGCTTCATGGTATCGGCAGAGGGAGCGCCCTTGCCCAGGCGCAGCTCATCCTCCATATCGATGATCCGCTTGAAGCCGTCCAGGAACCAGATATCCATCTTGGTGATGTGGTTGATCTTCTGGGGGGAGAAGCCGCGGCGCAGGGCCTCGGCCACCACGAACAGACGCTCGTCGGTGACGTTGATCAGCATGTCCTCGATCTCGTCGGTGTAGAGGTCCTCCAGCTTGTCCAGCTTCAGGGCCCGGACGTTCAGCTCCAGGGAGCGGATGGCCTTCATCAGAGCGCCCTCGAAGGAGTTGGCGATGGCCATGACCTCGCCGGTGGCCTTCATCTGGGTGCCCAGGGTGCGGCTGGCGGTGGTGAACTTATCGAAGGGCAGGCGGGGGATCTTCAGCACGCAGTAGTCGATGGTGGGCTCGAAGCAGGCGGTGGTGGTGCCGGTAACGGCATTGGTGATCTCGTCCAGGGTGTAGCCCAGGGCCACCTTGGCAGCCACCTTTGCGATGGGATAGCCGGTGGCCTTGGAGGCCAGCGCGGAGGAGCGGGACACACGGGGGTTGACCTCGATGACCGCGTACTCAAAGCTGTCAGGATTCAGGGCGAACTGGCAGTTGCAGCCGCCCTCGATCTCCAGGGCGGTGATGATGTTCAGAGCGGCGGAGCGCAGCATCTGGAACTCCCGGTTGGCCAGGGTCTGGGTGGGGGCCACCACGATGGAGTCGCCGGTGTGTACGCCCACGGGGTCGATGTTCTCCATGGAGCAGACGGTGATGGCGTTGCCGGCGGAGTCACGCATGACCTCGAACTCGATCTCCTTCCAGCCGGAGATGCAGCGCTCGATCAGGACCTGGCCCACACGGCTGAGGTTGATGCCGCGCTCGGAGATCTCCTCCAGGGAGCGGCGGTCGTAGGCGATGCCGCCGCCGGTGCCGCCCAGGGTGTAGGCGGGACGGACGATGACGGGGTAGCCGATCTCCTCAGCAAAGTTCACGGCATCTTTCACGCTCTCCACCACCAGGGAGGTGACGCAGGGCTGGTTGATGGACTCCATGCAGTCCTTGAAGCCCTGGCGGTCCTCCGCCTTGCGGATGGACTCGGGGCTGGTGCCCAGCAGGCGGACGCCGTACTTCTCCAAAGTGCCGTTCTCGTGGAGGGCCATGGCCAGGTTCAGGCCGGTCTGGCCGCCCAGGGTGGGCAGGATGGAGTCGGGGCGCTCCTTCTCAATGACCTGGGTCACAGAGGGGATGTTCAGGGGCTCGATATAGACATGATCGGCAATATCCTTGTCGGTCATGATGGTAGCAGGATTGGAGTTGACCAGGACGACCTCCAGGCCCTCCTCCTTCAGAGCGCGGCAGGCCTGAGTGCCGGCATAGTCAAACTCAGCGGCCTGGCCGATCACGATGGGGCCGGAGCCCAGCACCAGGACCTTCTTGATATTCGGATTCTTAGGCATTACCGCTCACCTCCCATAGACGCAACAAAACGGTCGAACACATACTCCACAGCCTGAGGGCCGGAATTGGCCTCGGGGTCATACTGGAGACTGAAGCAGTTGGCCCGCTGATAGCGCAGGCCCTCTACCGTCTTGTCATTGACGTTGATGTGGCTGATCTGAGCCACGGCGGGGTCCACGCTGTCGGCGTCCACCACATAGCCGTGGTTCTGGCTGGTGATGAACACCCGGTCCATCTCCAGATCCTTCACGGGGCAGCTGCCGCCGCGGTGTCCATAGCTCAGGCGGCTGGTTTTGGCGCCGGTGGCCAGAGCCAGCAGCTGGTGTCCCAGACCCAGGCCGAACAGGGGCAGCTTGCTCTCGTAGAGCTTCTTCACCTGAGCGATCAGCTCCATATTTTCAGCGGGATCGCCGGGGCCGTTGGACAGCAGAGCGCCGTCGTAGCCGCCGGACAGGATCTCCTCCGCACCGGTGCGGGCGGGCAGGACAGTGACCTTGCAGCCACGGTCGGTCAGGCAGTCGATCACATGCTGGGTCACGCCGTAGTCCACCACGGCCACATGGCGCTTCTCCTCGCCCCGGGCGGGGAAAACCTGGGGCTCCTGGCGGGTCACACGGTCCACAGCGCCCTTGATCTGATAGGCGCGCAGCTTCTCCAGCACCTCAGCAATGTTGAAGTGCTCAGAGCAGGTGATCATACCGGTCATGGTGCCCTGATTGCGCAGGATCTTGGTCAAAGCCCGGGTATCCACATCCTCGATCCCGGTAATATTATGCTCATGCAGGTAGGTGCCCAGATCACCCTCACAGCGGAAATTGCTGCCACGGGGGGACAGATGACGCACCACCAGTGCCTCCGCCCAGGGACGGGCAGACTGGTTGTCCTCATGGTTCACACCATAATTTCCGATCAGAGGATAGGTCATTACAACTCCCTGACCCGCATAGGAGGGATCAGTCAGAATCTCCTGGTACCCAGCCATAGAGGTGTTGAATACAAACTCACAGATCCGGTCCGAAGTGCTGCCGACGCTGGTTCCGGAAAATACGCTTCCGTTGGCCAGGATCAAAGTCGCCTTCATCAATTTTCATCACACGCCTTTCATTCTATACTGCCTAGACGTAACCATCTGGGTCATTTCCAAAAAATCGTTCATAACATTGTATCGGAAATCATCGGATTTTGCAAGATATGATTTTTAACTTTCTGAAATTTTTTCCTGTGTGCCTTCAGGATATTGTTTCCCGCCTCCGGAAAGAATGATACACAAGGCCAAGATTCTGTTTTGATTCCATAGGAGGGCGCCATGTTTACATTTTTCACCCGTACCATTATTCTCTATGCACTCATTATCGCCGGGATCCGCCTGATGGGCAAGCGCCAGGTGGGCGAGCTGGAGCCGTCCGAGCTGGTGCTCTCCCTCATCATCGCCGATCTGGCCTCTGTGCCCATGCAGGACCTGGGGCTCCCCCTGTACGCCGGCGTGGTTCCCATCCTGACCCTGCTGTGTCTGGCCATGATCCTGTCAGTGCTCACCATGAAGAACGTCCGTTTCCGGGCCCTGATGTGCGGCCGCCCCAGTGTGGTCATCCGCAACGGCGAGCTGGAGCAGCGGGAGATGCGGCGCAACCGCATGACGGTGGACGAGCTTCTGGAGGAGCTGCGCGCCCAGGGCTATACCGATCCGTCCGAGGTGCAGTACGCCATTCTGGAGACCAACGGACAGCTGTCCGTCCTCCCCTACGCCGCCCTCAAGCCGGTCACGGCCCAGCAGCTCAACCTCTCCCCCAAGGAGCCGGGCCTGCCCCTGGTGGTCATCAGTGACGGCCGCCTGCTGGAGCACAACCTGAAACGGCTGGGCTACGAGCAGAACTGGCTGACCAAGCAGCTGAAGGCCCAGGACTGCACCGATCCCAGCGAAGTATTCCTGATGACAGTGGATGAGACAGGCGGTGTCTACCTGTCAAAAAAGAGTCTGGAGCCCACAAGGAGGAAATCACGATGAGACGTCTTTGGATCGCTGGTACCATTTTAGTCCTGATGCTCACCGCCTCGCTGACCACCAGTGCCGCCGTGGATCGGTTTGCCGGAGACGCAATTGACTCCCTCACCCAGGCCCAGCAGGCTGTCCGGCTCGGGGACTGGGATTCTGCGCAGGCTCTGACCCAGACCGCCTTTGAGGGATGGGAGAAGCACGATTTCATTCTCCACGCCCTTCTCCCCCACACCGATCTGGATGCCGTGCTCCTCTCCTTCCAGTCGCTGGACCAGTACCTGGCTCGGAAGGCACCGGAGGAATACAACGCCGCCAATATGGCACTCATCACCCGTCTGCATCTTCTGGCCGGGCTGGAGCGGCCCTCCTGGGAGAATGTCCTGTGACCGGCCTTGTGGTTTCCCGCCCTTTTGTGGTAAAATAAGATAACATCCGATTCTGCCGCAAAAGGAGGACCTGCCATGTCCATCGAGTCCATCGTACAGACCCAGCGCCGCCACTTCCGCACCGGTGCCACCCTGCCCCTCTCAGCCCGGAAGGAGGCGCTGCGCGCCCTTCTGCGGGAGGTGACGGCCCGGGAGGAGCAGCTGCTCTCCTCCCTGGAGTCCGACCTGGGCAAGGCCCCCTATGAGGGCTATATGACCGAGGTCGGCCTGGTCCGGGACGAGCTGCGCTTCCACCTGAAGCATCTGGACCGATGGGCCAGAGACCGGCGTGTCCCCACTCCCCTGGCCCAGTTCCCCTCCAAAAGCCGGACCCATCCCGAGCCCTACGGGGTGGTCCTCATCATGTCCCCCTGGAACTACCCGGTCCAGCTGGCCCTGGAGCCGCTGATCGGCGCCCTGTCCGCGGGCAACTGCGCGGTGGTGAAGCCCTCGGCCTATGCCCCCGCCACCTCCCGGG
>JAHHSD010000063.1 GCA_020025425.1 Oscillospiraceae bacterium | reverse complement strand
TGCCGAAAATACTTGTCTGGAGACGGACCGGGAAGATAGGTAACGCCAACACAAAGAAGGAACAGCTTGTCTGTTCCTTCTTTTTATATTATAATAAAATCCCAAACTAAAGTCAGTTTATTTGAGAAAGAATACGGTGAATTAAATGACACAACCAAGGTGGAAAGGCAGAATTCCCATTGGGATGCGCACAGTGAAAACGGCGCTGTCTGTATCGCTGGCGCTTATGATCATCGAGCACTATGGAGCCAGCCCTGCCAAAGTTGTCTTTGCGACCATTGGAGCGATTTCCGCCGTCGCCCCCACGTTCAAGGCGTCTCTGGAGGCCTGTCTGACGCAGATCTGCGGCGTGGTCGTGGGTGTGCTGCTGGCTGTCTGTATGCTGTCATTGAATATCCCCACCATGATCGTAGTGGGAGTGGGCGTCATTTTCATTTTATCGGCGTATCAATACTTTCAGCTGAAGCTGGTCCCCGTTCTCCCCTGCCTGGTTTTGGTCAACATCTGCCTCAATCCGGAGATCGAGGCACTGACCTACTCCATTGGACGGCTCTGGGACACGGCCATCGGCCTGGGTGTGGGCATGCTGGTCAATACCCTGATCTTCCCCTACGACACCAGCCGGACCATCCGCAGCACCATGGCGGGCCTTGACTCGGATCTGATCCTGTTTTTAGAGGACATGTTCGATGGGGATGAGCATTTTCCGGAGACAAAGGCGATCGGGAAAAAGGTGGACACGCTGGAGCGTCAGCTGGCCCTGTTCTCGGAGCAGCGCCTGCTCCGGAGAAAGCGCCAGAAGCATGTGCTCCAGCAGCTAAAAACCTGTGAGGACACCACTCAGGAGCTGCTGGCAGAGCTGATTGCCCTGAGCAATATGGACCACCTGGGCTTACTGGACGAACAGAACAGGCAGGTGCTGCGCAGCTTGGGCGCTAAAGTGTCACCGGAGGGCCCCAAGCGCCCGGAGAGCAGAGAGGACATTGTTACCAACTACCATGTGTCCCAGGTGCTCCGCCTGAGAAAAGAGCTGAAGGAGCAGCTGGCAGAGCGGGGCCGCTGCGAAAGAAAAAAACGGAATTGAACCAGAAAACCTGATTTCAGGAAGGGGCGGCTGTGCCGGGGCACAGCTGCCCTTTTTGCTATATGCCCGTGCATCAAAATTAGGCATTCTCCCAATAATTGAGGCATGATTGTGTGCGGATCGCACGAATATCACATTGAAATTTCTTTTAAATGTGATACAATAAAAAAACCAAGCGGTAATGTACCTCAAACTAAACTAGAAAAGAGAGGATCATAATGAAAAAAACATTATCAGTTGTGTTAGCGCTGGCCATGACGCTCAGCCTTGCAGCCTGCGGCAAGCAGGGAGAGGCATCCGGCTCCGCAGATGCTTCCGGCAGTCATTCCGGCAGCCATTCCGGAAGTCAGGCTCAGACTCCCTCCGGTCAGAATTACGTAGTTGTGAAGGGCACGGATACTCTGCCTACCGTCACAGCGGACAATGAAATTTACTTCGACAAGATGCCATCTGAGGATAAAGAGCCGATAATTGAGCCGGTGCTGGAAGAAACCTACGCCATGAGTTCCGCCACAGGAAAGCCCGAGCGTTGCAATGGCGTAGAGTATGAGTATAAGGGCTCCACTGAACTCCCACTCGGCACGTTTGCTCAGGTGGATATGATCATTGGGGGGGAGCCGGTCTTTTCCTTCTTCATCGACCGTGGCAGCAGCTGCTATGCCGCGGCTGAAAACGGAGGTATGCTCCTCGTCAACAAACTGCCAATCGAGGAGACCCAGCTGATTGGTGACGCAGAAAAGAACCTGGATCAGATCTATCACGATTGGATGTTCACCGACTATGAGGACACCTTTGAGGATGAAGCTACTGGTGTTGAGTATGGTCGGATCGATGAGGAGGGCCGCACCAATCCCGAGGAACTGCGAGCATCTTATGGTGAGACCTTCAGCGCGAAAAAAGCAGATGCCGTCCTTGAGGAAGCTATGAAGGTTCTGAAGGAAAAAGATGGGGCCTACTATGCCCCCTCAGACCTCAGCCCCAAGAAAGAAGGTTATGCCTTTGTCGTTTATGCACCTGTTGAGATCGGCGCTGATAAGATGACCTTCAAGCAGATCCCCTACTTCTACGAGATGGATGAAGAGGAGAATGCCACTGGCCTCTATCAGAATGAGAGCGAGATCTGCGAGTGTGTTGTGATCAAAGAGGACGGCCGCTGGGTAATTGACCAGTACACACTGCCCTATTGATCCAACCAGCCCCGGACGCACTGTGTAAAATGAGAAAACCGCTGTCCAAAAATGGACAGCGGTTTTTTTATTGATTGAGTGAGCCCGGTTACCGGGCGCTGACCGGCAGAACCTGATCCAGATAGCCGCGGATGTCAAAGGGGTCCAGAGGGCTGTCCTTGCGCAGGTAGAGCGGATGGTGGGGATGGCCCTTCTTGGAGCATTTCCCGGCGCTGAACCACTGGGCATTGCGGCGGACGCCCACTTCAATCATGTCCTGGACGCATTGGGGCAGATAGGGGCGCTTCTCAATGATGGTCCCCCAGGCGGCCCAGACAGCGGGGGAGCCCGCCCGGTCCAGGGACAGGGCATAGTCAAAGGCCTCCAGATTCTCCTCGTGGAGCGCCTGGTTGTACTCCTGCTCCATGTCATCCGGGTTGGTGGCCCGCTGGGCGTAGACGTTGAACATCAAAAAACTGTCGTATCCGTTGTGGAGGGCGATCCGTTCCACAGATTTCAGGGTGTTGTCCAGGTCGTCGGGCGCGGCGGTAGAGGGGTTGATGCCCACACAGATCAGGGGCTTGACACCCCGCGTGCCCAGGATGTAACGGTATTCGGAATAAAAATTGGGGACATAGAGCCACTTGTCCACGTCATAGCGGTCGTTGGGGCGGTTGGCCTCCTCCAGCGCCGGCTGAAAGTGAACCAGCTCCAGGTCGCTGGTCTGACAGGTTGGGATGTGCATGGGCGGACCTCCTTGCTTCTGATAGGCTGAATATAACAGAAAAGGCGAAAAGAAGCAAGAAAAAGCTGTACAAATGACAAAAAACACTTGACATTTCAGAAGGAATCCGATACTATAACATTAACGAGAATAATTACTGATAATTTTTTAGGAGGGATTTTATGGATCGCAAAGCGTTCAACCGAATCAACTATGGTATGTTCATTGTGGGAGCCTCTGTCGAGGGCAAGTATCAGGGCTGTATCGTCAACTCCCTGCACCAGGCCACCTCCTCGATGCCCTATAAGTTCACCCTGACCGTGAACAAGAGCAACGAGACCTTCCGGGCCATCGAGGCCGCGGGCAGCTTCGCGGCAACGGTGCTGGATCAGGAGACCCCCAAGGACCTGGTCAATCTGTTTGGCTACAAGTCCGGCCGGGTCACCGACAAGTTCCAGGGGCTGGATGTGGGCGTGGACGGCGCCGGCAACCCCTATGTGAAGGACTATGCCCTGGCCCGCATCAGCTGCAAGGTGGTGGACAAGCTGGATCTGGGGACCTATATGCTCTATGTGGCCGAGGTCACGGAGGCCGAGGTGCTCAGCGATGGCGCCGCCCTGACGGTGGACTATTTCAAGAACGGCGGCGGCACTACGCCCCCTACCGCCACTGTGATCCGCACGCTGGAGGAGAACTTCGGCTGGCGCTGCACCGTCTGCGGCTATATTGCCGAGCGGGAGACTTTGCCCGATGACTACCGGTGTCCCATCTGCCGGGCACCCCGGGATAAGTTTGTCAAGCTGTAAATCCGTTCTGGGCCGCCTTTGGGCGGCCCAGCTTTTATGTGAGGAGAAACCATGCGCTATTCCAAAATCTGTCCCGGCATTTTTCTGAAGCGCCCCAACCGCTTTATCGCCCATGTGGAGACCGGGGAGGGCGTCCAGATCTGTCATGTCAAGAACACCGGCCGGTGCCGGGAGCTGCTGGTCCCCGGGGCCAGGGTCTATCTCAGCGAGAGCGACAATCCGGCCCGCAAGACCCGGTTCGACCTGATCGCAGTGGAGAAGGAGACGGCCGAGGGGCCGCTGCTGATCAATATGGATTCCCAGGCCCCAAACCGGGTGTTCGGGGAGTGGGCGGAGGGGGGCGGCTTCCGTCCGGACCTGACTTTGCTCCGCCCGGAGACTACATATGGTAATTCAAGGTTTGATTATTACTGGGAGTCGTCAGAAAAGCGGGGATTTGTGGAGATCAAGGGGGTCACGCTGGAGGAAAACGGGGTGCTCCTTTTCCCGGACGCCCCCACCCAGCGCGGGGTAAAGCACCTGGAGGAGCTGGTGCTGGCCCACCAGGCGGGCTACGAGGCGGCGGCCTGCTTTGTCATCCAGATGGACAGGGCGAAGTACTTTACCCCCAATCGGGCGACCCACCCGGAGTTCGCCCAGGCCCTGGAGCGGGCCGCGGCGGCGGGGGTGGAGCTGCTGGCAGTCCGGTGCCTGGTGGAGCCCGACGGGCTGGAGATCGCCGGGCCGGTGGAGATCCGGCTGTAACAAAAGGGGCGCACTGCGGTTGTCCGCGGTGCGCCCCTTTTCGGTTACAGGCCCATGGCCTCAGTCAGATTTTCCACCGCGTCCGTGACGGTTTTGGCCGCCTTATGCGCGGCGTGCTTGATCTCACGGCGAGAGGGGGAGACACTCATGCCCAGAACGGTCCCCGCCACCAGCCCTGCGGTCATGCCAAGGAGAAAATTCGTGCTGTTCATCCTTATCACCTCTTTTCGGGAGCAGATGAAAAACCGCTCCTTCTGTCATTATTCTTCCCCAAACGGAGCAAATATGCGTTGCTAAATTCTGCGTATTCCGGTATAATTAAAACTAGAAAATTACGCCCGAAATGGATACGCAGGCAGGTTTTTTGACTGGCGAAGGGCAGCTGGAGGAAATTACCATGAAATTATTGATCAAAAGCGGTCGGATCGTGGACCCCATCAGCGGGACTGTGACCCTATCCGACCTGCTGGTTGAAAATGGAAAGGTTGCACTGATCGAGCGGGGGCTGGAGACCGAGGCCGACCAGGTCATCAATGCCAAAGGGCTGGTGGTCTGCCCCGGTCTGGTGGATATGCACGTCCATCTGCGGGACCCCGGCCTCACCTATAAGGAGGACATCCACACCGGAGCCCTGGCTGCCGCCCGCGGCGGCGTGACCTCCATGGCCTGCATGGCCAATACGCTGCCGGTGCTGGATACGCCCGAGCAGATCACTTATGTGAAGGAGAAGGCCGCCGCCGGCTGCGGTGTCCATGTCTATCCCATCGGTGCGGTTTCCGTTGGGCTGAAGGGCAAGGAGCTGACCGACGCCGAGGCGCTGAAGAAGGCCGGTGCGGTGGCCCTGTCTGACGACGGCAACAACATCGACGACGCCAACCTGATGCGGGACGCCCTGCTGAAGGCCAGCCGCCAGGGCATGCCCATCCTGGCCCACTGCGAGGACACCCACATGGTGGCCGGCCGGGCGGTGAACGAGGGAAGCGTCTCCCGCCAGCTGTGGCTGGAGGGCCGCCCCGCCATCGCCGAGGAGCTGGTGGTCATGCGGGACGCAATGCTGGCCGAGGAGACCCACACCGCCGTCCACGTCTGCCACATCTCCACCGCCCGGGCCGTGGACATCGTGCGCAAGATGAAGAAGAAGGGGGTGCAGATCACCTGCGAGACCTGCCCCCAGTACTTCACCCTCACTGAGGACGAGATCCTGACCAAGGGCCCCATGGCCCGGGTCAATCCCCCGCTGCGCACCGAGAAGGACGTGAAGGGCATCATTGCCGGCCTGAAGGACGGCACCATCGACGCCATCGCCACCGACCACGCCCCCCACGCCCTGGAGGAGAAGCAGCGCAGCCTGCCCCGCGCCATGAGCGGCATGGTGGGCCTGGAGACCTCCCTGGCCATCACCCTGACCCAGCTCTACCACACCGGCAAGATGGAGCTGCCCGATATCATCCGCCGCATGACCGCCAACCCCGCCGCCATCCTGCACCTGCAGAAGGGCCGGCTGAGCCTGGGCAGCGACGCCGACATCACCATTTTTGACCCCGATGAGGAGTGGGTCATCGACCCGGAGAAGTTCGCCTCCAAGGGCCGGAACACCCCCTTCGCCGGCCGGACCGTGAAGGGAAAGGTGAAGTACACCATCGTAGGCGGCAAGGTCATCTATCAGGACGAGCAGTAATATAGACGCAATCTGAAGAGAGAGGGAATTTTACCATGTCTTTTGATATTTTACAGGACAAGATCTTAGAGAAGAAGAACCCCACCGTGGCCGGGCTGGACGCCCGCATCGAGTATGTGCCCGAGCACATCCGCAAGGAGGCCTATGCCCAGTACGGCGAGGGTCTGAAGGGTGCCGCCGAGGCCATCTATCAGTTTAATGTGGGCCTGATGGACGCCCTGTGCGACATCGTCCCCGCGGTCAAGCCCCAGTCCGCCTACTATGAGAACCTGGGCTGGCAGGGCATGGAGATGCTGGAGCGCACCATCAAGTACGCCAAGAGCAAGGGTCTGTACGTCATCGCCGATATCAAGCGCGGCGACATCGGCTCCACCGCCACCGCCTACGCCGAGGGCTGGCTCAGCGGCGCCAGCATCGAGGGCAAGACCTACAAGAGCTTCGACGCCGACTGCGTCACCCTCAACGGCTACATGGGCAGCGACTCCATCAACCCCTTCCTGGAGGCCGCCAAGGCCGAGGATAAGACCGTCTTTGCCCTGGTCAAGACCTCCAACCCCAGCTCCAACGAGCTGCAGGACGTGGGGGTTAAGGTGGGCGGACAGGTCTTTGGCGTCATGGCCCGCCTGCTGGAGCGGCTGGGGGCCGGCACCGAGGGCAAGTACGGCTACACCCGCATCGGTGCGGTCACCGGGGCCACCCACCCCGCCGAGCTGGCAGAGATCCGGAGCATGATGCCCCACACCTTCCTGCTGGTCCCCGGCTACGGCGCCCAGGGCGGCACCGCCGAGGACGTGAAGTTTGCCTTCCATAAGGGGGGCAAGGGCGCTATCGTCAACTCCTCCCGGGGCATCATGTGCGCCTGGAAAAAGACCGGCGGCGACGGCCATGACTACCAGGAGGCCGCCCGCAATGCGGCTCTGGCCATGCGGGACGACATCTGCCAATACACTTCCTTTGAGTAAGGCGGGCTGAACCATGAAAGTAGAGCGTAAATGCAAAATTGTTCATAAAAGGCAGATGGGGGACGCGGTCTGGATGACCCTGGAGGTGGGGGACATGGTCCGCACCTCCTGTAAGGGCCCCGGACAGTTTGTCCACATCAAGTGCGGCGAGGGACTGCTCCTCCGCCGCCCCATCTCCGTCTGTACCTGCGCAGAGGACCAGCCCGAGGACCTGCTGTCCATCGTGTTCGAGGTCCGGGGCGAGGGCACCCAGTGGCTGGCCCAGAGAGAAGAAGGCGAGTATCTGGACGTGATGGGTATGCTGGGCAACGGCTTCACCGTGAAGCCTAAGGGCCGCTACCTGCTGGTGGGCGGCGGCATCGGTGTGCCCCCCATGTACGGCTGCGCCCAGGCCTGCCCGGGCAGCTGCACCGCCATTCTGGGCTTCCGCAGCAAGGACAAGATGATTTTGACGGACCTGTTCCAGGATGAGTGTCAGAAGGTGCTCTATGCCACCGATGACGGCTCCTTCGGCCACCACGGCTATGTGGACGCTCTGGTCCGTGAGGAGCTGAGCCAGGACAAGAGCTACGACGCCGTCCTGGCCTGCGGCCCCAAGCCCATGCTGAAAAACGTCTATCTGGCCGCCAAAGAGTTCGGTGTGCCCGTCCAGGTCTCCATGGAGGAGCGGATGGGCTGCGGCATCGGCGCATGTCTGGTGTGTGCCTGCGACATGAAGGACGGCACCCGCAAGCACGCCTGCAAGGACGGCCCTGTATTTGACGCTGAGGAGGTGGATTGGGATGCCTGAGAAGTTTCAGTATCTCCCAACGGCAGCCAATAACTGCAAGCCCGGCCCCATCACCCCCGAGCAGGTAGACCTGTCCGTGGAGCTGGCCGGCATGAAGATGAAGAACCCCGTTGTGGTGGCCTCCGGCACCTTCGGCTTCGGCCGGGAGTACAACCAGTTCTTTGACCTGTCCGAGCTGGGCGGCATCTGCGCCAAGGGCCTGACCCTCCACCCCCGCCAGGGC
>JAHHSD010000062.1 GCA_020025425.1 Oscillospiraceae bacterium | reverse complement strand
GGCGGCGGCTGGCCTCCTGGGCCACCAGCTGGCCCACACGGGTGATGCGGAAGGCGGTCTTTTTGATGGTCTCAGCCACCACGTCAAAGGGCTGGCCCTTGACGGACTTCAGGGCGTGGTGGACCACGCCGGGGCCGGAGACGCCCACATTGATGACCTTTTCCGCCTCACCTACGCCGTGGAAGGCGCCGGCCATGAAGGGGTTGTCCTCCACGGCGTTGCAGAACACCACCAGCTTGGCGCAGCCGAAGCCGCCCTGATCGGCGGTGCGCTGGGCCAGGTCCTTGATGGTGCGGCCCATGAGGCCCACAGCGTCCATGTCGATGCCGGCCTTGGTGGAGCCCACGTTGACGGAGGAGCAGACGATGTCGGTGGTGGCCAGGGCCTCGGGGATGGCGGCGATGAGTCTGCGGTCAGCCTCGGTCATGCCCTTCTGCACCAGGGCGGAGAAGCCGCCGATAAAGTTGACGCCGCAGGCCTTGGCCGCCTTGTCCAGGGCGTGGGCGAAGGGGACGTAGTCGATGGTCTCAGCGGCGGCGGCCACCAGGGCGATGGGGGTGACGGAGATCCGCTTGTTGACGATGGGAATGCCGAATTCCTTCTCGATGGCCTCACCGGTGGCCACCAGGTTTTCGGCGTACCGGGTGATCTTGTCGTAAATCTTGGTGCAGGCCACCTTGGGATCGCTGTGGGCGCAGGACAGCAGGGAGATGCCCATGGTGATGGTGCGCACATCCAGATGCTGCTGGCTGATCATGTCGATGGTCTGCATGATTTCATTGTGATTGAGCATAGTTGGGATGCCTCCTAAATTGAACCGCCCTCAATGAGACGGGTGTTATCCGCTCAGATGCGGTGCATGGCGTTGAAAATCTCCTCACGCTGAATCTGAATGGTCAGACCCTGCTCCTGACCGGACTGGTTTAGCAGATCGGACACCTCGCTCAGGGGTGCGGTGCAGGCGCTGATATCCACCAGCATGACCATGGTGAAATACTCCTGCAAAACGGTCTGGCTGATATCCAGGATGTTGATGCTGTGCTGGGCCAGCAGGGTACAGACGGAGGCGGTGATGCCCACCCGGTCCTTACCGACGACGGTGACAATAGCTTTCATAAGTGATACGTTCCTTTCTTCAGTTCAATTCATCCAGGGACAGCTCAAAGCCGTCCAGGAAGTGATCCATGAAATAGGTGAGTGCGGGGATGGGGGCGGTGTTCAGGGCCCGGAAGGTCTGCTCCTTGGCCTTTTTGAATTCGGTGTTGCCGGCCTTCAGCTCCTCCACGCACTTGAGGTAGGCAGACAGCTTATCTGCCGCCTTGACCAAAGCCTGAACATGGGGATCTGTGGGCGTGATCACCTCCTGATAGGCTGGACGCAAATCAGAGGGCAGCATGGACAGCAGCTTTTGCTCTGCCACTGTCTCCACCTCCTTGTACGCGCTTTGGATGGCGGGGTTGTCATATTTGATGGGAGTGGGCATGTCACCGGTGAGGATCTCGCTGGCATCGTGGTAGAGCGCGGCCACGGCCACCCCGCCGGGATCCACATGACCGCCGAATTTCTCATTTTCAATGACGGCCAGAGCGTGAGCCAGGACAGCTACCATGTGAGAGTGCTCCTGGATATTTTCCAGACGGGTGTTGCGCATCAGCCCCCAGCGGTTGATATACCGCATTCTGGAAATCATGGGGAAAAAGTGATGTGACATGACGAACGCCCTCCCAACGAACTAAACTGCGGATATTTTAGCACAGTAAGGTCCGAATGTAAACGGAAGGGCGGGCAACCCGGATATATTTTTCCGGAAAATTCTGAAAACAGGTTTGTTTTCGGGAAAATCGGGGGTGAAGGGCATAAAACAGGGGACGGCCGGAGAAATTCAAATCTTTCTCCGGCCGTCCCCGCAAATAAAAACTTATTCAAATCGGTAGCCCACACCCCGCAGGGTGACCACCCGGTCGCTGTACGGCTGGATGGCCCGGCGGATCTGCTTGATATGGGTGTCCAGGGTGCGGGTGTCCTGGGGCAGCTCCCCGCCCCAGATGATGTCCAGCAGCTGCTTTCGGGAAAAGGCCACGTTGGGGTGGCTGGTCAGGAGGGTCAGCAGGTCAAATTCCTTGGGGGTCAGGGTGACCGGGACCTCGTCCACAGTCACACGGCGGGCGGTGACGTCGATATTGATTCCGCTGTTTTGAATGGTATAGGGGGTGAGCTGCTCTGTGGAAGGCCCCCGGCGCAGGATGGCCGAGATGCGCAGCATCAGCTCCTGCGGGGAAAATGGCTTGGCCATATAGTCATCTGCCCCCAGCTCCAGACCGTGAATCCGGTCCTCCTCCGTACAGCGGCTGGACAGAAGCAGGACGGGGATCTGAGAACAGATGCGAAGGGTTTGCAGCACAGAGAATCCATCTATTCCGGGCAGGTCAGGTTCCATGATAATCAGATCATAGGTATTGTGCCGGCACAACGAGACGGCGGTTTCTCCATCTCCAGTCTCGGTGGCCTCATATCCCTCCAGACGGACATATTTTGCAATCAGAGTGCGGATGTCAGTGTCGCTATCGACGATCAGGATACGTCTCATAAAACTCTCCTCTCGTTTGGAGCGGCCATCAGCCGCGGGAACAGCGCGGTTATGGATAGAGTGCGGAAACATCGGAAAGCTTGTTCCGATAAGTGTCCACTGCCCACTGGGGCGCAGTGAGCACAACATTACCCTCCAGCCCGAACAGCCAGCCGAAAAATTGGGGGCTGAGCACCACGGGTAAAGTTACAGTAAATTTATCTCCCTCCTGGGGGATCAGAATGACGTCCCGTCCGAAACGGTCCAGGATTACACCGGCCATATGATTTTCACAGCGCAGCGTGACCATTGCCTCCTCACCGCTGAACATACCAAAATGCTTTTGACCGTATGAGGCCAGATCGAACTGTGCATAGCGATCCTCCCCCTGGCGCGGCAGACAGGTCACAGCGATCTCGTCCATCTTGTCCACCCGGTAGTGCCGCATCTGCTCATCGGCAGCGCTGTATGCCACCAGGTAATAATTTTCGTTGTTCCAGATCAGACCGTAGGGTGAGACGGTATAGCGGCCCCCTTCCCGGCGAAAAACCTTCTGTTTTGCCGCATTGTAATCAAAATATCGGAAGGTGATCACCCGGTGGGCTGCAATGGCTGTATGGAGCTTATCTACATTATAGTAGATGCTCTCATTCATTACCTTGATCCGCTGGCTGACATAGACCTGGCGCTGGAGCTGTCTGGCCTGGTGTATGCTGGCCAGGCCCTCCAGCTTGTGGATCAGAGCGTCGCTTTTTTTCCGGGTGATAAAACGGGAGGACTGCACCGCGTCCACCAGGAGCTTCAGCTCCGGCAGCTCAAAATCCCGCTTTCCGATAAACCAGCCGGCAGACTTTCCCTTCCGGTTCTGGACGTCGACCCCAAAGGTGCGCAGGGCCTCCAGATCGTCATAGATGCTCTTGCGCTCCGCCTTGATATCATAGCTGCCCAGGCGGTCGATCAGCTCCGGGACCGTGATGGGATGGTCCTCATCGCTGGATTGATTCAGGATCTGATATAAATAGAGCAGCTTTAATTTTTGATTGGAGCTTTTTGACACAGGCTCTCCCCTCCCAGCAGACCAGTCTCTCCTGTGTGCCGGATGCGGAATCGGCTCACTCCTTCATCCAGCTCTCCCAGATCTGGGGCTGATACCCCACGGTGGCCTTTCTCCCGTTGCGGACAACGGGGGTACGGATCAGAGCGGGATTTTCCAAAAGCTTTTCCACCTTGTCCTCATCATAGGCCAGATGCTGGAGCAGGACACTGTCCTGGGCGGTGTCATCAATCAAGGCCTCCAGACCTACCGCCTGGCGGACGCTGTTGAACTCTCCCCGGCTCATGCCGTATTTTTTCAAATCGATATCCTGGACCTTAATTCGGCGTTCCTTGAACCAACGCTGGGCTTTTTTCGTTTCAAAACACTTGGAACGCCCGAAAATCTGAATGTTCATGGCATCTTCCTCCAAACGGGCAGCCGCTGTTGTGTCCCCTCAAATTTTTTTAATTATAGCACATTTTTCCAGATGGGACAAGCGAGAAGTAAAAGAAACTGCGGTTTAATTGAAAAGGGGCAGGGAATACTGATCCTGCAAGAATTTTTTCTGAACCGTGATTTCATCGAAACACAATGCGGCGTTGGAAGGAAAGGGTGCTGTTTACATGAAATCTGTCATGATGGCCGGCGGAGAGGGAGGGCGGCCGGAGCAGGGGCCCCTGTGCTTTGGAGAGGGCGGCGTCATCTCGGGCGTGCTTGGAGAGGACCTGGGTCCGGAGGCCCTGATGTCCATTGGGAGCGCCCTGGGGCTGGAGGGAGACGTGGGGCTGGGCCGCTGCGGCGGAGCGGGAGCCAGGATGCTGGCCCAGGCGGCAGTCAGTGGGATCACCGCTGTGGGCGGGACGGCCCTCTGCCACTCCATGGAGTGCGCCGCCCAGGCGGCCTGGCTGTCGCAGACCCATCGGCTGACGGTCTCCCTGTTTATCCGGCAGGAGGGGGAGCGGATCCGACTCCACTTCTTCGACCGGACCGGCCTGCCCCTGGACCGGGCCAGAGAGCGGACGCTGGAGCGCACCCTGCTCCAGGGGGAGTACCGCCGAGAGGTCGCCGGGCGAATCGGCCGGCTGGAGGTCCTGCGGACCGCTCCCTCGTCCTATGCGGGGGACGTGGTCCGGCAGGGTGCACTGCACCGGATCTTTCTCCGCCCGCTGAAAATCGCGGTGCCCGGAGACAGCCCGGCAGACCGGGCGATGGGAGAGGCGCTGTCCCTTTTGGGCTGCAAGGTGGTGCGGGAGTGGAAAAAGGGGGTCCCCGCCTTTTTCGCCAGGCGCGGGGGGCTCTCACTCAGCGCACAGGATGAGCAGGGCTCGCTCCTGACCCCGGAACAGCTGCTGACTCTGGTCTGTCTGATCGAGATGGAGAACGGCGGCGGCCGGGTGGCTGTCCCCGATGGGGCCAGCGCGGCGGTGGAGCTGGTGGCGGCCGGGCTGGATGGGACGGCGCTGCGCCTGGGGAAGGACGGCCCGGCGGCCCGGGTCCTCTACGCGTCCCTGCCCTGGCTGCGGGACGCCGCCTTCGCGGCGGTGCGGATCTGCTCCCGGATGGCCCTGACAGGGGAGAAGCTGACGGAGATGATGTCCAAGACGCCCCGCTTCTCTGCCCGAAAGCGGGAGATCCCCCTCTCGTCGGACCGCGGGTCTGTCATGCGTGCCCTGGCCCGGGAGTACGGCCGGGAGCCTGCCGGGGAGGGGCTTCACATCCGGGCGGACAACGGCTGGATCTACCTGCTGCCTCTGGCCCGGCGCAGCAGCCTGCGGGTGGTGGCGGAGAGCCCGGACATGGAGCTGGCCGCCGAGCTGTGCGACCTGTACGCCGGGCGGTGCGCCCGGACGGACCGGGCCCTGACCGGACGGGAGAAAAAATAAAGGTGTACTTTTCCAGTTAAGTGTGTTATCCTTATAATTGCTATTTTAGATGTATGCGCAGATCCGCGCCAAACCCAGCCCGGACAGCGCCTTATATACCCGCGTATCCCCCGCACACAGGCGGAGGGACAGCCGCGGGCTCATACCACAGCAGGGGAAAACGTGTCTCAGGCGAAGATACGTCCCGCATACCGGCGAGGCAGGGCCGGATTGCAGGGATGTGCTTCGTCCGGTTCCCATGTCCGGAACCGAGCAGTTTTTCCCGCTGTACATACATCATATGAAAACATTGATACACTGATTTTTAATTGAAAAGGAGTTTATATGGCTGAAAAACTGAAAATTATCTCCCTGGGCGGACTGAATGAGATCGGTAAGAACATGACCGTTTTCGAGTACGGCGGGGACATTGTGATCGTGGACTGCGGCATGGGTTTCCCGGACGACGACATGTACGGCATTGACGTGGTGATCCCCGACGTGAGCTATCTGATCAAGAATCAGAACAAGATCCGGGGCATTTTCATCACCCACGGACACGAGGACCACATCGGCGCCCTGCCCTATGTGCTGCGCTCCATCAACGCGCCCATCTACGCCACCCGCATGAGCGCCGGGCTGATCCGGCTGAAGCTGGAGGAGCACCGTCTGCTGGACAAGACCACGATCGTCACCTGCGAGGCGGGCGACGTGGTCAAGGCGGGCAAGTTCAGCGTGGAGTTCATCCACGTGAACCACTCCATTGCGGACGCGGTGGCCTTTGCCATCAAGACGCCCATCGGCACCTGCATCCACACCGGCGACTTCAAGATCGACACCACCCCCATCCAGGGCGGGATGATCGACCTGACCCGGCTGGGTCAGCTGGGCAACGAGGGCGTGCTGGCCCTGCTGTGCGAGTCCACCAACGTGGAGCGCCCAGGCTACACCCGCAGCGAGCGCAGCGTGGGCGCCAGCTTCGACGGCCTGTTCAAGGGCTGCACGGAGCGCATTATCGTGACCACCTTCGCCAGCAACGTGGACCGGCTCCAGCAGATCATCGACGTGGCGGCCCGGTACGGCCGCCGGGTGGCGGTGACCGGCCGGAGCATGGAAAACGCCATGAAGGTCTCCACCGAGCTGGGGTATATGAACATTCCCAAGGGGATCCTGATGGACCTGAACCACATTAAGACCCTGCCCAAGGAGAAGGTGTGCATCATCACCACGGGCAGCCAGGGCGAGACCATGTCGGCGCTGAGCCGGATGGCCTTCTCCACCCACCGCCAGGTGGACATCATGCCGGGTGACCGCATTATCATCTCTGCCAGCACCATCCCGGGCAACGAGAACTCCATGGGCAACGTGGTCAACGAGCTGTACCGCAAGGGTGCGGAGGTGATGAACGAGCGCGAGCGCGCCCTGCACGTCTCCGGCCACGCCTGCCAGGAGGAGCTGAAGATCATGCACGCCCTGGTCAAGCCCAAGTTCTTCATCCCCATCCACGGTGAGCAGCGCCACCTGTGCCTGCACGCCAAGCTGGCCAAGGAGATGGGCATGGCGGACGACCATGTGCTGATCAGCGAGATCGGCCGGGTCATCGAGCTGACCCCCAAGACCGCCAAGCTGGGCGGCACGGTCACGGCCGGGCAGGTCTTTGTGGACGGCTACGGCGTGGGCGATGTGGGCAGCGTGGTCCTGCGGGACCGGCGGCACCTGGCCCAGGACGGCGTGATCGTGGTGGTCATGTCCATGTCCGGGGAGGACGGGGCGCTGGTGTCCGGGCCGGACATCATCACCCGGGGCTTTGTGTATGTGAAGGAGTCCGAGGGGCTGATGGAGGAGCTGCGCCAGGTGGCGCTGGAGGCCATCCACAACGAGGACGAGCACAGCGCCCACGACTGGGCGGCCATCAAGGGCGCCGTGAAGGGTGCGCTGTCCAACTTCCTCTATAAAAAGACCAAGCGCTCTCCCATGATCCTGCCTGTTATCATGGAAGTGTAAGAAAAATAAATCCCTGGGTGTACGCCTGTGTGCATACGCCCGGGGATTTTTTATACCTTATATATAGTAGTATCATGTCCGCCTTGCGGGGTGGCACTGGGCCAGCTCCCGGGCCTGGGGGAGGCAATGTAACAAAGCTGTCGTAATATTACGCTTATGTTACACTTGCGGCCATCCCATTGACGAAAAACTTGACTTGGTATATGATACTGATACAGGCAAGAGGAGTTATACTGCACTAAAGTAAAGTATTTGCCCCAAATGACCTGAAAAACGCCGGAAATTGAGCAGAAAAGTTCAAAACGGCGAAAAATTTAAGGAGGAATTTCCATGAGAAACCTGAAGCGCGCTCTCAGCCTGGCTCTGGCTTCTATCATGCTGCTGGGCATGATGGTTGTCGGCGCAAGCGCCAAGAGCACCAGCAGTTTCCCCGATGCTGACAAGATCAGCAACGCCGAAGCTGTTGACCTGACCTCTGGTCTCGGTATCTTCAAGGGCTACGAGGACGGTCAGTTCAAGCCCGAGAATATCGTGACCCGTGCCGAGATGGCCGTCATGATCTGCAAGATCCTGCACGGCGCCGACGTTGACCCCGCCAACTTTGCTGGCGCCGGTAAGTTTACCGACGTTCCCGCTTGGGCTGAGGGCTACGTGAACCTGTGCTCCTCTCTGCACATCATCGAGGGCTACGGCAATGGTAAGTTCGGTCCCAACGACCCTGTTACCACTGTCCAGGCTTCCACCATGCTGCTGAAGGCTCTGGGCTACTACACCGAGAAGGAGAACGCTCTGGGTGCCGACTGGCAGCTGGAGGTCACCTCCAAGGCTACCGCTCTGGGCCTGTACGGCGATCTGACCCTGGCCATGAACGCCGGTCTGACCCGTGACAACGCCGCTGAGATGCTGTACAACACCATCTTCGCTCAGCGCGTCGCCTTCGACAACAACCGCATTCTGTA
>JAHHSD010000061.1 GCA_020025425.1 Oscillospiraceae bacterium | reverse complement strand
TAGGAGGTCTGGGTGGAGAAGTTGTTGCTCACCAGCACCAGGGCGTCCTGGATGTCGGTGAAGCTGATCTTGCTCTCATTTTTGTTGTACTTGCTCTGCTGCTTGAGGTAGGCGTCCACCGCGGAGACGAAGGCGGACTTCACCGCCTTCTCCGGGGAGCCGCCGTGCTCCAGCCAGGAGGAGTTGTGGTAGTGCTCCACCACCTGGACCCGGTTGGAGAAGCAGAAGGCCACCGACAGCTTGACCTTGTAGTCGGGCTTGTCCGCCCGGTCCCGGCCCATGCGCTCGGTGTCCCAGAACACGGGGGTGGTCAGGCTGCCCTCGCCGGCCAGCTCGGCCACATAGTCCTGGATGCCGTTGCTGTACTGAAAATCGGTGGTCTCAAACTTGTTGGCGCCCACCTGGTTGCGGAACCGGAAGGTGATCCCGGCGTTGACCACGGCCTGGCGCTTCATCACGTCCAGGTAGAACTCCACCGGGATGTCGATGTCGGTGAACACGTCCAGGTCGGGCTTCCAGTGGAAGGTGGAGCCCGTCTTTTTGCCCCGGTCGCTGGGCTCCTTTTTCAGACCGCCGATGTTCTCGCCCTTCTCAAAGTGGAGGGAGTACTTGAAGCCGTCCCGCCAGATGGTGGCGTCGAAGAATTCACTGGCATACTGGGTGGCGCAGGAGCCCAGGCCGTTGAGGCCCAGGGAGTATTCGTAGTTGTCGCCGGAGAGGTTGTTGTATTTTCCACCGGCGTACAGCTCGCAAAAGACCAGCTCCCAGTTGAACTTCTGCTCCTTCTCGTTCCAGTCCACCGGGCAGCCGCGGCCCTGGTCCTCCACCTGGATGGATTTGTCGGAGAACCGGGTGACGGTGATGAGGGAGCCGTGGCCCTCCCGGGCCTCGTCGATGGCGTTGGACATGATTTCAAACACGGCGTGCTGGCAGCCGTCCAGGCCGTCAGAGCCGAAAATAACACCGGGACGCTTGCGGACCCGGTCGGCGCCCTTCAGGGCAGAAATGGATTCATTGCCATAAGCGGCTTTTTTTTGAGCCATAGGTATCTCGTCCTCACAATACACTGTGCCTGAAACACACATAATTCCAGCCTGTCAGAAAAGTCCGCCGGGGCCGGACCGCGGCCGGATTCCAGGAAAAAGACGACCCTGACGTTTTTCGATGATCTTTCCCTCTGAATCCTGTCATCCCGCCGTTTTCTGACAGTTTTATAATTTAACAAAGATATCATACCTTATTTATGCCCTGAAAGTCAAGAAAGTAGGGGGACAGGTTGAAAAAATGGGCCTGCCAGGCGGTATTATCCCCTTGGCAGGTCCAAAAATACGGCTCAGGGCCGGGTCAGCTGCTCCAGATCAGTCCTGGGGCGGGCGCTCATCTCCCAGAAGTGGAGCTCGTGCAGGGAGCTCTGGCGGAAAATCTCCAGGCAGCGCGCCTTCTGCTCCGGGTCCAGGTGTTGGCAGATTTGGTTGGTGTAGTCCGACCAGCGCCGGCAGGCCTGGTCATAGCCCGGATCGGCGTAGTCCCGGACCAGGGGCCAGTATTTGGTCTGACGGATGGCGGGGGTGCGGTCCACAATGGTGTGGAAGATCCAGGCGTAGCTGATCATACAGGGCAGGACGGCCATCATGCACTCAGCTCCGGTCCGGCCATTCTGCACCGCGTTGATCATAAAGTCGGTGTAGGCCCGGTTCTCCGGGCGCTGGGGCAGGCCCTCGATGGCCTCGTCAGACAGGCCCATCTCCCGGAGATAGTCGATCCGGGTGCTCTCCTCCTCGTTGTTCACAAAGGAGAGGAAGGAGTAGTAGGTGCGGATCTCAGCCAGGGTGCTGGAGCGGAGGATGCCGGCTGCAAAGACCTTGGCATATTCCCGGAGATAGAGGCTGTCGTCCACGATGTAGCCCGCAAAACAGTCATCGGGCAGGGTGCCCGCCTCCAGACGGGACAGGAACTCGCCCTCCAGACAGGTCTGCCAGATGGGCATGCTGTCCTTCACACAGTCTGCAACAAAGCTCATGGGCGGTTCCCTCCATGGATGGCCTTTGCCATCATCGGCAGGGGCAGGGCCATGACAATCAGGGCAACGATGACCCCCTCGGGGATGATGGACGAGCAGTTGTAGCCCAGGCTGTACCCCCAGGGGCCCCAGCCCTCCCAGGCGTTCTGGGAGAAGAAGAGGACGCCGGAGATCACATGGCCCGTCAGCTTGAGGGCGGTGGCCAGCACCACCCCGCACAGGACCCGGAGCCGGCTCTGGTTGCCGAACACTCCGGCGTAGCCCAGGGCGGTCATGCACAGCAGGTGCTCCACCGGGATCTGGGCCCAGTGGATGGGGGCCCAGCCGGGGACGGTGAAGATAACCAGCAGTCCACAGGCAAAGCCGGAGACGATGGCCACCCGGTAGTCATACAGCAGGGCCAGCAGCATCAGGGGCAGCAGCGCCAGGTCGATGACGGAGCCGGTGGGCAGGGGGATTTTGGGGAAGTAGCTCAGCAGGAGGGTGAGGGCGCAGGCCAGGCTGCCGTAGGCGATGTCCCGGGTGTGGAGCCGAAGCCCCCTGCACTGATACAGGGTGACCAGGAAATAGAGAAGTACCAGGCCGCCCACGATGTAATTTCCGATCATGGGGCCGACACCTCCCGTCTGCTGAGAGAAATCTGGGGAGAAGCGGGGCCGGAGGGTCCTCCCGCGGGCCGGGGTACGTCCGTGCGGGGTCCGGCGCCTGCACGGGACCGGTGTCCCGCGCTCATCAATGCATCTGTCATGTGTAAGCTCCTTTCTTGTTTCGCATTGATTTTTATATCGCGTCAGAAGGTGGTGCCCCCAATCTGACGCCTGGGTATCCGGGCACAGGCCCGAAAACCGGCAAAATAAAAAGGGGAGCGGCCTGAATGGCGCTCCCCACGGGTTTGTAAAGCAGATCCCTACGTTGGCATTATCCAAATCAGGTTACAGGGTCGAAGGGCATACCTTCCTCTCAGCCTGTCTGCAAGCTCCCCTCTATGAAATTGTGTCCTTTATTATAATATGGTTCGGTCAGATTTTCAACAAAATTTTTCCGGCTGTGGAGGGACAGCGCGGGCTCATTGGATGGTGACCCGGTTTTTGCCGGCCCGCTTGCTCTCGTACATGAGGTGGTCGGCCCGCTCCACAAGGGATTGGATGGTGTCCTCGGGCCCGATCGCGGTGATCCCCACGGAAACCGTGGTGTGAATGGTTTCCTCCTGGCTTACGACCTCGGTATTTTCCACCAGAAAGCGGAACCGCTCCGCAATGGTCTGGAGCTCGTCGGGCCTGGAGATGGAGTAGACGCCCAAAAACTCCTCGCCGCCCCAGCGGCCCACCAGATCGTTGCGCCGTATGCTGAGGCTGATGCTGCTGGCAATATTTTTCAGCACCATATCCCCGGTGTCGTGGCCGTAGGTGTTGTTGACGTTGCTGAAATCGTCAATGTCCGCAAAGAGGACCGCGAAGTGCCGCCCGAAGCGGTGATACTCCTCGAAGCGATAGGCGAGGAAGCTCTCCAGATAGCGGCGATTGGGCAGGGAGGTCAGTTCATCATGCATGGCGATATTGGCCAGCCGTTCAATCACATCGTCCTCGAATACGGTGGGGGAGTCCCGGGTAAAGACCTCCACTGCGCCGGTGATTACATCCCCCTGGCGGACGGGGAAGATATTGACGCGGATGGGGATTCGGTAGCCGTCGCGATGGCGGACCAGAACCTGATCCTGCCGCTGCTTTCCATCTGACAAAGTGGCAAAGAGGGGGCATCCAAGTGTGCACAGGGGCTTTCCTTCCGTATCAATGTGATTGAGACCGCTTCTTTGGCAGCACTTGCCCACGATTTCCTCTGCTTTGTAGCCGGTGATCCGCTCGGCCGCATGGTTCCAGAACTGGATCTTGCGATCCTGATCCACAAAGTAGATACCGTCCTGAAGCTGATTGATGATGTCCAAATAGAATTGAGCCGATTTCACAGTATATTCTCCCCCATAATAAAGGCTTACCTGGCTTAAATACAGCTTATCATATCATTTTCTATTTTCCAAGAGAAAAAAAGAAAAAACGGTTGACACTGGAGCAAGTATGTGTTATTTTCTTATCAGTAATTATTACTGTTAATGATTACTGCCAGAAATAATGGCACAATATTTTATGGTTTTGGCTGCTGTGCGCCAGTTTCGCTGTCATGCAGCAGACGATATCTATAAGAAGGAGGAACTATAATGGAAAAGTGGAAATGTTCTGTTTGTGGTTATATTTATGAGGGCCCCCTGCCCGCAGATTTTATCTGTCCCCTGTGCAAGCAGCCCGCCAGCGTCTTTGTGAAGATCGAGGAGGCCGCTGCCCCCAAGAAGAATCCCTATGCCGGCACCAAGACTGAGAAGAATCTGCTGGATGCCTTCGCCGGCGAGTCCATGGCCCGCAATAAGTACACCTATTTTGCTTCGGTGGCCAAGAAGGCCGGCTATGAGCAGATCGCCGCTCTGTTCCTGAAAACTGCCGACAACGAGAAGGAGCACGCCAAGCTGTGGTTCAAGGCGCTGGGTGAGCTGGGCGATACCGCCGAGAACCTGCTCCACGCCGCAGAGGGCGAGAGCTACGAGTGGACCGACATGTACGACCGCATGGCCCGCGAGGCTGACGAGGAGGGCTTCCACGAGCTGGCGGAGCAGTTCCGCGGCGTGGCCGCCATCGAGAAGGCCCACGAGGAGCGCTACCGCAAGCTGCTGAAGAACGTGGAGGAGAAGGCCGTCTTTGAGAAGGCCGGCATCACCATGTGGGAGTGCCGCAACTGCGGCCACATGGTCCTGAGCGCCAAGGCCCCCGATGTCTGCCCCGTCTGCAAGCACCCCCAGTCCTTCTTCGAGGTCCGTCAGGAGAACTATTGAGTTTCGTTTCCGCCGGAGACTGCATCAACCTGCAAAAGAAGCGCCGCCCCCTCAATGGACGGCGCTCTCTTTTTGCCATTTAAGAAAAGACGAGGTATCACGTTATGAATCATATGCCTGTGGAGATCCGGGTGCCCATCGAGCTGGACAACCCCAGTATTCAGAGATTTGAAGAAAAATGTATCAAGTGCGGCATGTGCCGCGACGTATGTACCAACGACATTGGCGTTCTGGGCACATACACCCTGGCGCAGACCGGAAATCAGGCCGTATGTATCAACTGCGGCCAGTGCGCCAACGTATGTCCGGTGGACAGCATCACGGAGAAGTACGAATACCAGGATGTGATGCAGGCCATCCAGGACCCGGACAAGATCGTGATTGTCAGCACGTCTCCCTCTGTCCGTGTGGCTCTGGGTGAGGAATTCGACATGGCTGACGGCAGCTTTGTCCAGGGGAAGATGGTGGCCCTGCTGCGGAAGCTGGGCGCTGACTATGTGCTGGACACCAACTTTGCCGCTGACCTGACCATCGTGGAGGAGGCCAGCGAGCTGATCGAGCGGCTCACCCAGAGGACTGCACCTCTGCCCCAGTTCACCAGCTGCTGTCCCGCCTGGGTCAAGTTTGTGGAGACCTACTTTCCCGACATGACCGACCACCTGTCCACCGCCAAGAGCCCCATCGGTATGCAGGGCCCCACCATCAAGACCTACTTCGCCAAAAAGATGGGCATTGATCCCCGAAAGATCGTCAACGTGGCCGTCACCCCCTGCACGGCCAAGAAATTTGAGATCCGCCGGGATGAGATGCACGCCGCCGGCACCTACCTGGGCGATGCGTCCATGCGGGACATGGACCAGGTCATTACCACCCGGGAGCTGGCCAAGTGGGCCAGAGAGGCCGGGATTGACTTTGGCAGTCTGGAGGAGAGCGGGTACGACAGCCTTATGGGCGAGGCCTCCGGGGCAGGCGTCATCTTCGGCAACACCGGCGGCGTCATGGAAGCCGCTCTGCGCACCGCCTACGAGTTTATCACCAGCACCCCTGCACCCACCGACCTCATCAGCCTCTCTCCCGTCCGCGGCTATGAGGGCATCCGGGAGGCATCCATTCCCGTGGGTGACCTGACCGTAAAGGTGGCTGTGGCCTACGGTACCGCCAATGCAAAACAGCTGATCCAACTGATCCGCTCCGGCGAGAAGCAGTATGACTTTGTGGAGGTCATGACCTGCCCCGGCGGCTGCATTGGCGGCGGCGGCCAGCCTAAGAACATCATGAAGGACAAGGACGAGGTTCGGAAGGCCCGCATCCGGGGTCTCTACACCAAGGACAGCAGCATGGCCATTCGGAAGAGCCATGAGAATCCTGACATCAAGCAGGTGTATGAGGAGTTCTATGGCAAGCCCCTCAGCGAAATGGCCGAAAGGATGCTGCACACCGCCTACGAGGACCGGAGCGGCATCCTGCATGCCGGTTCCGACACGCCCGCCGAGCTTGTCCGGAGCGCGGAAGCACCCCGGGATGAGGTTCCCACAGCCGCCGGTGAGAAGTGGAAGTGTTCCGTCTGCGGCTACATCTATGAGGGCCCCCTGCCCGCAGATTTTATCTGTCCCCTGTGCAAGCAGCCCGCCAGCGTCTTTGTGAAGATCGAGGAGGCCGCTGCCCCCAAGAAGAATCCCTATGCCGGCACCAAGACTGAGAAGAATCTGCTGGATGCCTTCGCCGGCGAGTCCATGGCCCGCAATAAGTACACCTATTTTGCTTCGGTGGCCAAGAAGGCCGGCTATGAGCAGATCGCCGCTCTGTTCCTGAAAACTGCCGACAACGAGAAGGAGCACGCCAAGCTGTGGTTCAAGGCGCTGGGTGAGCTGGGCGATACCGCCGAGAACCTGCTCCACGCCGCAGAGGGCGAGAGCTACGAGTGGACCGACATGTACGACCGCATGGCCCGCGAGGCTGACGAGGAGGGCTTCCACGAGCTGGCGGAGCAGTTCCGCGGCGTGGCCGCCATCGAGAAGGCCCACGAGGAGCGCTACCGCAAGCTGCTGAAGAACGTGGAGGAGAAGGCCGTCTTTGAGAAGGCCGGCATCACCATGTGGGAGTGCCGCAACTGCGGCCACATGGTCCTGAGCGCCAAGGCCCCCGATGTCTGCCCCGTCTGCAAGCACCCCCAGTCCTTCTTCGAGGTCCGTCAGGAGAATTATTGAGAGAGTGTACCAGCCAGAAGTGCAGCCCAAGGCATCATAAGCACAGGGGAGGATCGTATTTGCGATCCTCCCCTGTGCTTACTTTTTTCTAAACTTTATTGCGAGCATCACAGAAGGGGAGCTCAAAGAAGCCTTTGCGGTGGATTCGTTCGCCGGCTCCTTCATGCCCTCAGAGCTCTGTCGCTTTTTCCAGCCGCTGATTCCTCGCATTTTCCTCTGTATCGTCAGACTCATCATAGGAGTCGTATGGTGCTTTTGGATCGCGGGGCTTTTGCTTCACCCATGCGTTGCAGCTTCGATCTATATGGGCAAAGGCGAAGGCAAAGTGATCCGTCCACCCGGTGTGGCCGGTGATGATGATGGGATAAAGCTTCCGGCTGTCCAGCTTCTGACGCAGATCTGCCAGTGACTTTCTGGATAGCCGGTTGTCCTCGGCCAGTACATTGAGAAAGCTCTGTCCGCCATCGGCCCCCAGCCAGAGGGTATCACCGGTGAAAAGGTAGGCGTCATCAATCAGGTAAACCAGATGTCCCCAGGTATGGCCCGGCACAAGGAAGCACTCGATCTTGATGTCGTCGATCCAAAATACATCGCCGTCGTTGAGGAGCTTCTTGGGGTTGTTGATAATCACCTGCGGCAGCTTCTCCAATCCGCCAAATACCCTGCGGCGCTTTTCGCCGGTCAGATACTGGTTTTCAATGCTGCCGACATAGAGCTGCGCGTTTTGAAAGAGCTGTGCGCTGTCCGCCTCCACCGCGCCCACATGGTCGGTGTCCTGGTGGGTGATGAGAATATGCTGGATCCTGGAGGGGGCGATATTGAGCCACTGCATTTTTTCTTCCAGGCGGTCATAATTATAGCCGGCATCGATCATAATGGTCGTTTTGCCCTTTGTATAGAAATAAATATTTGCAGCAAATTCACGAATGCAGCTTACATGATCGTCAATGCGGCCGGTATTGAGCGGCTTGAAGATCCCCTTCCCGCGGAAGAAGCGGGACATTACTTTTTCCTGAGATTGCGATTCTGATTTTGACATAATATGAATTCCTCCAACTTGTTCCGGAGCAAGGGAATCTGATGACGCCCGGTACCGGCACCGTGATTCCGGAGCGCCGCGCGCACCGAAGCCAATTCTTCAGACCCGTGACTCCTTGCAAAATCAGCTGAGAGGGCAGAAACCGACAGTCAGCAGCACAGAAAGGATCGCAGTCTATTCTGTTCCATGTGGTTAGAATAAACTAACCGGATTATATCACATACCGGCTGCCTGTTCAATAGCCTGCCGGGGCCATAGTTCATGTCCGCCCACGGAAGGTATGTGTCGGAAAATCACAATATGCCCTTTTATACATGAAGAAGGCTGTTCAAATAATGGGAAACGGCAAGAATAACCTGGTTATTTTTGCGGATAATAATGGGGCAAACAGAAGGATTTCACAAAGTTTCGGTTAGAAAAATCTGTTATTTCTGATTCTGCTGAACTGTTGTTAAAAGAATGGACCGACAAATAAAAGCGGAAAGAAAGGATGCAAACATGAAGGCAACTGGCATTGTCCGAAGGATTGACTATTGAGTTATAATAGGGCAAAAGGCTAGAAGCCTTGAAAACACTGGGGTTT
>JAHHSD010000060.1 GCA_020025425.1 Oscillospiraceae bacterium | reverse complement strand
CACCGCCGAGGGCATGGGAGTGGCCCGCCTGGAGGGGCGGGTGGTCTTTGTGCCCAACACCATCCGGGGGGAGCGCTGGGAGGTCCAGCTGCTGAAGGTCAATAAAAATGTGGCCTGGGCCCGGGGGGTGAAGCTGCTGGAGCCCTCCGACCAGCGGGTGGAGCCCGACTGTCCCCACGCCCGGCTGTGCGGCGGCTGCCAGTACCGGCACATGACCTATCAGGAGGAGCTGGAGGCCAAGCGGGAGCGGGTGTCCGATGCCCTGACCCGCCTGGGCGGCGTGGAGGCGGATATCCCGCCCGTACTGGGGGCGGAGGACCCGCTGCGCTATCGGAATAAGGTGCAGTTCCCCGTGTCGCCCAAGCAGGAAGGACCCGCCATCGGGTTTTACCGGGCGCGCAGCCACGATGTGATCCCGGTGGAGGACTGTCTGCTCCAGCCCAAAGCGGCGGCGGACGCCCGGCGGGCGGTGCTGGCCTGGATGAAGCAGTGTCAGATCCCCGCCTACGACGAGGGGACCGGGAAGGGACTGCTGCGCCACCTCTATGTGCGGCTCAACTGGGCCGGCCAGGTGCTGTGCTGCCTGGTCATCAACGGGAAAAAGCTGCCCCATGGCCGTATCCTCATTGATCTGCTCCAGCAGGCCGTCCCCGGCCTGGCGGGGGTGGTGGTCAACCAGAACACCCGGGACACCAATGTGATCCTGGGCCCGGACTACTACACCCTCTGGGGCCAGGATTGGCTGGAGGAGGAGCTGTGCGGCCTGACCTTCCGCCTGTCCGTCCCCTCCTTCTTCCAGGTGAACCGGGCCCAGACTGAGCGGCTCTACGCCCTGGCCCTGGACTTTGCCGGGCTGACCGGCAGCGAGACGGTGCTGGACCTCTACTGCGGCATCGGCACTATCTCCCTGGCCCTAGCCAGAAGGGCGGGCAAGGTGATCGGTGCGGAGATCGTGCCCCAGGCCATCGAGGACGCCAGGGAGAACGCTGTGCGCAACGGCGTCGCCAATGCGGAGTTTTTCTGCGGCGACGCGGGCCAGGTGGCCTTCAAGCTGGCGGACGAGGGGGTGCGGCCCGACGTGATCTGTGTGGATCCGCCCCGGAAGGGGCTGTCCGCCGAGGTCCCGGAGATTCTGGCCGGGATGGCCCCCAGGCGCATCGTCTACGTCTCCTGCGACCCCGCCACCCTGGGCCGGGATGTGAAGCGGCTGGCGGAGCTGGGCTACCGGGCCGTGAAGGTCCAGCCCGTGGATCTGTTCCCCCGGACGGCTCATGTGGAGACGGTTGTCTTACTTTCCAAGACGAAATAAGGGGATCAATAAAACCCCAGCACCCGGAGTGAATTCTCCGGGCGCTGGGGTTTTCAGATTACTCCGATGCAAAAACAGAGAAGAGAGATTCTCTTAATAGACTTAGAGGATGGGCTCGTTGGTCTTGGGAGCGGTGATGCTGTGCTTGTCGGCGTAGCCGGTGAGCATCAGGGTCAGAGCACCATCACCGGTGACATTGCAGGCAGTCCCGAAGCTGTCCTGCAGGGCGAAGATGGCCAGCATCAGGCCGGTGCCGTCCCGGTCGAAGCCCAACACGCCGATGATCAGGCCCAGGGAGGCCATGACAGTACCGCCGGGGACACCGGGAGCGCCAATGGCGAAAACGCCCAGCAGCAGGCAAAACAGTACCATGGTGCCCACGGAGGGCAGCTGGCCATAGAGCATCTTGGAGACGGTCATAACGAAGAACACCTCGGTCAGCACGGAGCCGCACAGGTGAATATTGGAAAACAGGGGGATACCAAAGCTCACCATATCCTTACGCAGGACCTTGGACTTGCGGGCGCTCTCCAGAGCCACAGCCAGGGTGGCAGCGGAGGACATGGTGCCCACGGCAGTCAGGTAAGCAGGACCGTAGTGTCTGACAACCTCCAGAGGATTCTTGCCGGAGTAAGCACCGGCAAGGCCGTACAGAATGGCCATCCAGATGTAGTGACCAGCCATGACGATCACAATGATCTGTAAAAAGGCGGGCAGCTGGCGGGTGATGACGCCCTGATAGCTCAGGTTGCAGAAGGTGGCTGCAATGAAGAAGGGCAGCACAGGAATAATGACCTTGCTGACAATGGCCAGGACCATCTTCTGAAATTCCTGAAGAATGTCATCAAAGTGGTTGGCGCGGGTCCAGGTCACGGCTAGGCCAATGAGGATGGACAGTACCAGAGCGCTCATAACACTCATGATCTGGGGGATATTCAGCTCAAAGGCCACGGCGGGCAGCTCGGCACCGTTGGCCACATAGGTATCAATGGCCAGGTGAGGAATCAGACTGTAGCCTGCGCCCATGGACATAAAGGCTGCACCGATGGAGCTGACATAGGCGATGACGACGGCCACGCCCAGCAGACGAGAGGCGTTTTTGCCCAGTTTGGTGATGGATGGAGCGATGAAGCCGATGATGATCAGGGGCACACAGAAGTTGATAAGCTGGCTCATGATGTAGTGCAGGGTCACGACAATCTTCATGATGCTCTCCGGGAAAAACAGGCCACAGATGATACCGATCGCAATGCCTAAAAGCAGCTTGAACGGCAGACTGTGAAAGAACTTATTCATAGTGTCTCCTCCTCAAAATATACAGCTCTCGCGCTTTTGCTGTATTTTGCTGACACGCTTACTATACCTTGTTAAAGTGGAAAAGTCAACGGACTTTTTTCCTGGAAACAGGTGCTGGCAGTAGAAAGAGAACAGCGCCGGATGGTTGCAATACAGCATATTTTGGAGAGATTTATAAGGGTATGTTTGATTTACCAATGGAAATAGTAGGCTTTGACGGGAGAGATCAGATTTCATCCGGGGAAGCTGGGCGCTTTCAGGAGAGAAAATTTCGGGCTTTTAGAATCAAAGACAAGCAGTCCCGGGGAGAATGAGGGGCAATTGCAGGAGCAAAAGGACAACAGCGAAGGATTTTGGATGGGAGATCATGGGGAGACGGTGGTCCTTTTGGAGCGCACCGCAAGCTGAGAGACACCATCTGAAAAAGAACAGGCTGACACATTGAGAAAAGTGTCAGCCTGTTTTTTTATGTCCGGTCCCCGCCGGGGACGGCCGTTTTCCCCGCAAAATGGGCTGAATTGGTTGAACATGAGAAAAAACAGGCCTGAATATGGGAACAGAGACAACAAAATATGGGGCAAAAATGCTTCCAGAATTTAAAAAAAGAGCACTTTGGCTCTTTACATCCGGGAAATAAGGGTCTACAATGTGACCCTGAGAAAAAGCTATAAAAAGGAGTGGCACACTTGGTCAAAGATCTGACGGTTGGCAAACCGGAAAAAGTCCTGTGGCGGTTCTGCATCCCGCTGTTCGCAAGCGTTATCTTCCAACAGCTGTATAATATTGCGGACAGCCTGATCGCCGGTAAGTTTATTAGTGAGAACGCCCTGGCTGCTGTGGGAAACAGCTATGAGGTAACCCTGATTTTCCTGGCCTTTGGCGTAGGCTGCAACATGGGATGCTCTGTTGTGGTCTCCCAGATGTTTGGAGCAAAACGATATAAGGATATGAAATGTGCGGTGTCCACCACCGTGATTGGAACCTTGGCCCTGTGTGCCGTCCTGATGCTGCTGGGGTTCCTGGGGTGCGACTGGCTCCTGGACATCATCAATACCCCAATCGAAACCCTGGCGGATTCCAAGACCTATCTGAATATCTACATCTGGGGCGTCCCATTCCTGTTCTTCTATAACATAGCGACCGGAATATTCTCCGCTCTGGGCGATTCCAAGACCCCCTTCGTGTTCCTGGCCTGTTCCTCCATCGCCAACATCTTCCTGGACATCATCTTTGTGACTCAGTTCAACATGGGTGTGGCCGGTCTGGCCTGGGCCACCTTCCTGTGCCAGGGCATCAGCTGTGTGCTGGCCATGGGCGTGGTGCTCAAGCGGCTCAAGGAGGTCCCCACAGAGGGTAAGATCCCCATGTTCTCCAAGAGCATTTTCAAACACATCACCACCATTGCAGTACCCAGCATTTTGCAGCAGAGCTCCATGTCCATCTCCACCATCATCATTCAGGGCGTGATCAATGGCTTCGGCCCCAGTGTCATGGCCGGCTACGCTGTGTCGGTGAAGCTCAATAACATGGTCATCACCGCCTTCACCACCCTGGGCAACGGCATCTCCAACTACACCGCCCAGAACCTGGGCGCCAACAAGCTGGGCCGCATCAAGCGGGGCTTCTGGGCGGGCAGCAAGCTGGTCCTGTGCATCAGCCTCCCCCTGTTCCTGCTCTACTTCTTCGCCGGTGAGCCTCTGATCATGCTGTTCCTGAAGGACCCCACGCCCGAGGCTGTGTCAACCGCAATCCAGATCCTGAAAACCTTCTCGCCCTTCTATCTGATCGTGTGCGTCAAGATGGTGGCCGACGGTATCCTCCGCGGCTCCGGTATGATGGGACAGTTCATGTTCGATACCATCTTTGACGGTGTGATCCGTGTGATGCTGGCCATCTACCTGCCCACCACAGTGCTGGGCGTCAACGGAATCTGGTGGGCCTGGCCCATCGGCTGGGTGCTGGCTACCATCCTGGCTGTCAGCTTCTACCACTTCGGTGCGTGGAAGAACACCCCCATCTCCAAGGGAGATGACGACTGAATCAAACTGATGCGGGGCACTGTCCACGAAAGTGGGGAGCGCCCCGCGCGACCAAAAGGAGGTCTAAGACCATGAAACTGGCAGAGGCTTTGATTTTGCGCGCCGATCTTCAGACCAGACTGCAGGAATTGAGCAGCCGCCTGATGATGAACGCCCGGGTGCAGGAGGGCGAGCGGCCCGCCGAAAACCCCGATGAGCTGCTCAAGCAGGTGGAGGAGGTCAGCGCCCAGCTGGAAAACCTGATCACCCGCATCAATCTGACCAATGCAACTACCACGGTGCAGGGCGACAGCATTACGGCCCTGCTGGCCCGTCGGGAGTGCATGACCCAGCGGATCTCCATTCTGCGCAGCTTTCTGGACAACGCCAGCAGCACCGTGATGCGGGGCGGACGGATGGAGGTCAAGGTGTACAGCACGGTGCCGGTGGCCCAGCTGCGCAAGCAGACTGACCGCCTGTCTGAGCAGCTGCGCAAGCTGGACACCGCCATCCAGTCGGTCAACTGGACCACAGAGCTGCACTGAAAACCGTTTGGTTTTGCCGGAACGGGCGGACGCCGACCCCATGCGGCGGGGGAAAAAGCTGCTGACATTGGCGCGCGCGGGGCCGCGCGGGGTTCAAATCCCCATTCACATTCAGCCCGTCACATTCACACCAGCAATCTCACCAGTTATCTTTACTACCGTGGCGTCGACGATCCGGCAAGGGTGGGTAAGGGGATAAAAAAGAGGCTGACCCGCTTGGGTCAGCCTCTTTTTGCTGTTGTAAAAGCTTACTTGGTGTAGTTGTCGAAATAGCCCTGGACCAGCACCACGGGGGTACCCTTGTCGCCGGAGCCGGAGGTCAGGTCGCACAGAGAACCGATCAGATCGGTGAGCTGGCGGGGGGTGGTGCCCTGGGAGACCATGTTGCCGGTCAGGTCCGCGTCCTTGTGGCGGATGTAGTCGGAGATGGCCTCCTTCAGAGCATCGCCGCTCAGATCGGCGAACTCGTTGTCGGCCAGATACTTCAGCTTGATCTCATTGGGACGGCCGTTCAGGCCGGCGGTGTAGGCGGGGGAGACCACGGGGTCAGCCAGCTCCCAGATCTTGCCCACGGGGTCCTTGAAGGCGCCGTCGCCGTAGATCATGACCTCGATATTCTTGCCGGTCTTTTCCAGCAGACGAGCATGGATGCCGTCCACCACGCTCTGGCAGTCCCGGGGGAAGAGCTTCACGCTGGTCTCGGTGGCCTTGTTGGTGCCCAGCAGGCCGTAGTTCTCGTTAAAGCCGCTGCCGTCCACAGAGCTGTTCAGGATGTCGTCCAGGCCCAGCACAATGTTGGCGCCGGCCTTCTTCAGCAGACGCTTGGAGCGGTGGCGGGTGTGGATATCGCAGCACAGCACATTCTTGGTGTAGTCCAGAATGGCGCGGCAGTCATTGGCCAGGATGATGTCTACGGGGCAGCCGCACTCCTCGATGAGGTTGCGGTAGAACTCCACATAGTCCATGCCGGTAAAGGGGTGCTTGGGATAGCCGAACAGCTCGCGGTAGCGGGCCTCGGTGAGCACATCGGTCCAGGGGTTGACGCCCTTCTCATCCAGGTCGTCCAGATCCACCAGGTGGTTGCCCACCTCGTCAGCGGGGAAGCTGAGCATGAGGACGATCTTCTTGGCGCCCTTGGCGATGCCCTTCAGGCAGATGGAGAAGCGGTTGCGGCTGAGGATGGGGAAGATGACGCCCACAGGCTCATCACCGAACTTGTTCCGCACGTCCTGAGCGATCTGGTCGATGCTGGCATAGTTATTTTGGGAGCGGGCCACAACGGACTCGGTGACAGCAACAACGTCCCGGTCACGCAGGTCGAAGCCCTCGGACTCAGCCGCGGCAATGACGCTATCCGCCACGATCTCTACAATGTTGTCCCCCTCACGGATGATGGGAGTTCTGACTCCTCTGGATACTGTACCAATCAAACGTTCCACGGCGAATCCTCCAGTAAAATTAAAGTCTTATGAACGGGATAGAATCTATCACAACGAACGTAATATTATACCAAGAAAATGCCGTGGTTTGCAATACTTTTTCGCGAGATTTCTTTTGGAACTTTGCAATATTTTTTGCTCAGGGAGTTGGGAGCCGTTTGGCATCTTCCATCAGTTCTTCTGCGATGGCCCGGGCGGATGCGTTGACCTGATCGAAGTCCACAAAGGGGTTGTAGAGCTGCTCCAGGGCGTCGTGGGTCTCCTTGGCCTGGGCCATGCAGGCCACCGCCTCCTCCATCAGGGCGTCGGAGACCTTGCGGGTGAAGCGCAGCCGGGGTCTCAGGCGGCGCAGCAGGTCCTGGTCGGCCATGGCGTCCAGCCGCAGGCGGCGGAAGGGCTCTCCGGGGAAGGGATGGGCGGGATCGGAGGAGAGAAAGGCCAGGGAGAGCTGGGGGATAAGCAGGTGGGCCAGCCGGTCCGGGGCCATGGGATCGGGGCAGGCCACCACGTCATAGCCCGCCCGCACAGCGCCGGCCAGCAGATGGGAGAGCAGGGGGTGGGCCAGGCTGTACCGGTCAGCCAGCTCGTAGATTTTCCCGCACTGGGCCAGGGCGGTATCATAGAGACAGAGGGTCCCCTGACAGGAGACAGCCCCCAGGAAGCGCTGCTTGACCTGCCCCGGCTCAACGCCCCGGCGGGGGCGGATCTCCCGGGACAGGATGCCGGCGGCCCGCCGTGCCATCCGCTGGGACAGCTCCTCGGTGAGCAGGGCGGAGCGCGCGTCCTCCGTGATGCTGGCGGCCGCACCCAGGCAGCGGTAGGCCCGGGGATAGAAGCTCTTGTAGCCGTCCATGGCGGCCATGATCTCCTCCCGTCTGGACCGCAGCCCCGCCAGGTCGTAGCTGCTGCCAAGGTCCACATATCGGTCAACGACGCCGGGGTATTTGGGCTCCACCACATGGGGGGCTGTGCCGTCCACCAGTGCCGCGCCCAGCTGGGGAAAGAGCACCGCATCCAGGGACTGGGGGTCGCCGGAGCAGAGGATGTATTCCGCCTCCAGCCCGGCCTGGGTGAGCTGCCGGGAGACGGTGCGCATGAGGGTGGACTTTCCGCAGCCCGGTCCGCCCTTCAGAATATAGAGGGCCCTGGCCTGGGCCCGGGGGAGCAGCTGGTCGTAGAGCGAGTAGAAGCCGGAGGGGGAGTTGGCCCCCAGAAAATATTGTACCTCAAGATCAGCCATGGCTGAGCCTCCTTTTCAAAATTCCGCGGTCCTGGGACCGACGGCCTTACAGTTTCAGATTATGCGCATGGGAAAGACAGAGTGCGTCTGGGGACAGCCGGCAGCGTTTGGCCGGTTTGGGTACACTAACTGGATAGACCTCCATTTTTTTATAGCATAAGGGGAGAAAAAGGTATGAAATGTCACTTGTGATATGAACGTGGATATAATATAATGTGTGTCGAAGAATAGTCAGCGGGATTGGAATGCGACCGTCCCACGACGATGGAGGTAACAGTATGAGAGGAGTCCACAGCGCAGTAGACAATATCCGCCGCAGCGTGTTTTATGAGGTGGCCAAGCTGGCCTACGATGGCGATGACCTGAAGCGGGTCGATTCCATCCCCTACCAGATTGTCCCCGGAGAGGTGGCCCACCACCGCCACGACGTATTCCTGGAGCGTGCTGTCGTAGCCGCCCGTGTGCGTCTGGCCCTGGGCATGAGCCTGAATTCCGAGGGCCTCACCAAGCCGTTGAGCGACTGTATTGACGATGCGTACACCGATCAGCGATATTTTGAGGAGCCCCTGGTCAATATTATCCCCTTCGCCTGCAACGCCTGCCCCCCCAAGCAGATCCGGATTACCGACAGCTGCCAGGGCTGTATTTCCCACCCCTGTATGAATGTGTGCCCCAAGGACGCCATTTATTTGGATAAGGACAAGCACTGTCACATCGACCAGTCCAAGTGCATCAAGTGCGGTAAGTGCTTCAACCAGTGTCCCTACCGGGCCATCAGCAAGATCGAGCGCCCCTGCGCCGATGCCTGCGGCATGGACGCCATCGAGTCCGACGAGATGGGCCGCGCCAAGATCAACTACGACAAGTGCGTCTCCTGCGGCATGTGCCTGGTCAACTGCCCCTTTGCCGCCATTGCGGACAAGAGCCAGATCTTCC
>JAHHSD010000006.1 GCA_020025425.1 Oscillospiraceae bacterium | reverse complement strand
GAGGAGGGCGGGGTCGATGCCCGCGCCCTGGAGGGCGTCCGGATCAAAGCAGCCCCTGGGGCCGTCGTACACACCGAAGCTGGCCGCGTCTGTTGGGTCGATCAGGGGAGTGGTGCGGCCGGCCAGCCGCATGGCCACATAGTCGTGGATGGTGCAGAATACAGCTGCCCGGGGCGGGACCAGGCCGTGCCGGAGGTTGTAGCTGTGGGTGACCATGCCGTAGCCGGTGGCCAGGGGGTACCCGGTCTGCCGGGAGAGGTGGGCGGCCCAGCTGTGCTCCTCGTCATAGGGGAGGTCGCCCCGCCCGTCCTGCCAGGTGTACAGGGGGCTGACCGGCTCGCCCTCCTGGTCCAGATACAGGATGCCGTGCATCTGGCCGGTGACGCCGATGGCGTCCAGATCGGGGTGGGCCTCCATCAGGGCGCGGACGCTGCCCAGGGCGGTGTCCCAGATCACGTTGGGGTCCTGGATGCGCTCCCAGCTGGCGCCGGAGCGGAAGGACCGGTTGGGGACGGTGCGGGAGTCGATCACGCCGTCAGTGCTGTGATACACCACGGCCGAAATGGTTGTGGTGCCGATATCCAATCCAAGTGTTTTCATAGCGTAACCTCAGCAATGGCTGGACATGGGGTCCAGACGTTTGATGATATCCTGCTGGATGGCGGGGGAGAGGTCCAGGAAGTTCACGAAGGTGCCGTGGATTCTCATAATGTACACGCCGCTGGGGGCATAGACCTCGGGCTCGGCCAGCACCTTGCGGAGGGTCTCCGGGGTGGTGACGTTGACGTAGAGGTAGAAGGGGGCGCGGTTCTGGTTCATGGGATTGAAGAACAGGGGGGCGATGATGCGGTCCCGGAACTGGAGCCCCTTGCCCTCGTAGGTCTCACTGGTGAAGTACTTGGGATCCACGCCGAAGTGGGAGGCCACGCCGCCGTTGAAGAGCTGGAAGGGCAGCTTCATGGTGGAGAGGGTGCGCAGGCCCAGGCCGCTGCAGGCGTCGCCGTAGAGGGGATCCACGCCGTAGCCCAGCATCTCCCGGGCGGCACGGCCGTCGGGTGTGGCGCCCACCCAGTAGCCGTACAGCAGGTGGGTGGAGGGGGTTGCCCAGTCGGGGCGGAAGGGGTTGCCCAGGTAGTTTTTCTGCTCCTTGACCAGCTGGGAGACACGGGTGGCCAGCTCCACGGCGGCCTGGTCGGCCTCGGCGTCGTTGTTGCCGTACTTGGGGCAGTTTTTCAGATACTCCTGGAGCTCCTCATACCCCTGGAAGCCGCACTTCAGTGCCTCCAGCAGCTTGTCTGCGTCCTGGGGGCGGTCCTTGAGGAAGTGCTCCACCGCCACAAAGGAGTCGGACACCACGGACAGGCCGTGGATCAGGCAGCCGGAGCCGTGATACTTGCAGCCCTGCTCCTTGGGGTCGCGGCAGTCCACAGCGGTGTCCAGTCCGCCCATAAAGGAGGAGAGGAAGGGGACCCGCAGGTGGGACAGGGCCAGGGAGGCCCCGTTGGCCGACTGCACCATCTTGCCCAGGAAGAAGTCCAGGTTCTCATAGAACAGGGATTTCAGGTTCTGGAGGGTGTCCAGAGCGGTGCGCTGTGCCTGGGGACCGATGGCCTCGCCGGTGATCATGGAGGTGCCGCCGGTGAGGGTGAGCTCCAGGATCTTAGCCAGGTTCAGCCAGGAGTTGGTGGTGTTGCCGGAGTCCTTGCCCATGATGAGGGGCTCCTGGCAGCCGGCCACGCTGTAATCGGGGAGATCGGCGTCCTCATAGCCGTTTTCAGACAGGGTCTGGAACAGGGAGTCGTCGTTGAAAATAGAGGGAGTGAGGCAGCCGGGGGTGAAGAAGAAACGGCCCATCTCCTCATAGAGCTTGTCGGGAGTGTTGCGATGGAGCTTCACGGACAGGATGGGCTGGGGCATGTTCATCTGGTAGTAGGCGTCCAGGATGGCGTAGGTCATGGGGCAGGTGAGGTCGTTGCCGGCCACATCCCGGCCGCTGACCAGGATGTTCTGAGAGATGGCCCAGCTGCGCTCGCCCACGTTGAAAAAGACCAGGAAGTGGGAGAAGAGGGCGGCGGCCTCGGCCCGGTCCAGGCCGTCGGCGGCCCGGTAGGGCTCAAACAGCCGGTCGGCATTGCCCACGGAGAAAGCGAAGGGGTTGGGGGCCTGCTCCAGGCACATGACCTCCCACAGGATCAGGAAGCTCTGCATGGCCTCGTAGGTGGTCCGGGCGCCGAACTCCGGGACTCTGCGCAGGGTGTCCGCCATCAGGGCAAAGACGGGGCGGTGGGCCTCATCCGCCTGCTGGGCCTTGGCCTGGGCCAGGTCGGCGTAGCGGTGGGCCAGACGGATGGCGGAGCGCAGGGTGTCCGCCATGGCCTTCAGATTGGCGGCGTGTCGGGCGTCCAGGGTGGGGAGCTTGGCGTCCACCCGGGCCAGCAGTCCGGAGATGCCCTCCTTCATGGCCAGACGGAAGTCGGGGATCAGGTGGCCGGTGACCTGCTCCACAAAGAAGGCGACCTCCTTGGTGTACTCCTCACAGCCATGATAGACCTGATTGAGGTCCTGGACATAGACGCTGTCCGCGGCACGGGCGCGCATGGCGGCGATCCGCTCCTTGGTGACAGAGCCGCTGGGGGTGGCGTAGTCGTAGACCTCCAGGGGGTCGCAGTAGCCCCGGAAATTTTCTACCTCAAAGGCGGGGTTGATCAGGGCATAGCTGGCCGCGAAGGCGTCCCGCTGGGTGCCGGCGAAAATGGCGTGGTCGCTGATGTCCAGGGGCAGCTGATCGAGGATGGCGCCCAGCTCCAGGGCGGCCTTCTCCTCCTCGCTCAGAGTGCGCCCGGAAGATGCGTCGGCTGCGATTTCCCGGGTCAGGAACCAGCCGTTCAGGACGCCGTGCTCCTGCCGCTCCTCAGTGAACAGCGCTTTGGCCTGATCGACCAGCTGCTGGGGCGTGTAATGATGAAAAAGCTCCATATGTAATCCTCCTGTTTTAAATCATGTGTGGATCGTTGGGATCCCGGCCTGATGCAGTATGTTGGCGAACGAGTCAAGTCGTTCGGGAGAGATTTTCGCGGACTGGGTCATGGTATAGGTCAGCCCGCAGTTCTGGTACTTGTCTTTTCCGAATTCGTGGTAGGGGAGCAGCTCCAGCGTGCCATGACCGGGCAGGCCGATGGACAGGAAAAGCTCCGCGAAGCCCCGGGCGTCGGCGTCCTCCGCGTTGAAGCCGCCGATCAGGGGGATGCGGACGGCGGGGTGCTTGCCGGCGGCAATGGCCAGGGCCAGGTTCTTGTGGGTCTGGGTGTTGTCCGCGCCGGTGACCGCCTTGTGCCTGGCGGGATCATAGTGCTTGCAGTCCATGATCAGGTAGTCCACCAGCGGGAACAGCTCGGGCAGCCGGGGGTCCATGCCGTTGGTCTCGACGGCCGTGTGGATGCCCCGCTCCTTCAGCAGGGACAGGAACTCCTTCACAGCGGGGAATTGGACGCAGATCTCGCCGCCGGTGAGGGTGACGCCGCCGCCGTCAAAAAACATCATGCGGCAGGACTCGGCGTCGGCCAGCAGCTCCTGGGTGGTGTACACCTTTCCGCCGTCCGCCGGGAGCCCCTCGGGATTGGAGCACCAGGGACATCGGATGTTGCACCCCTGAAGATGGTATACCATGCGGTTCCCAGGGCCGTCCTGGGAGAAATTGAAGCCTTTTTGAAACAGTCTGATATCCACTGTCATACCCCCTTTTTAAACATTATAGCAACGGAAAAAATAATTGTCAATCGAGTTAACAAAATAAATTGACAAATCAGAAAACTGGATTTACAATAAACGCAAAGAGCAAATTCGATGCGGACCATATTTTATTATAGGAGGAAGATTTTATGAGCAAAGAGCTGTGGCAGCGCCCCGTATTTTTTAAGAGGAACCGGGTGTTCCGTGTCTATCTGGGCGGTAAGCTGTTTGGTGATTTTCTGGGGGACAAGCCCGAGGACGGCTTTTATCCCGAGGAGTGGGTGGCCTCGTCTGTCCACGCCCTGAACGCCGGGAGCACCGACCCGCTGGAGGGCATCTCCATCGTGGAGGACACCGACCTGCCTTTCAATCAGCTGCTGGAGGAGCACCGGGAGGACTGTCTGGGTGACCGGCAGGATCTGGGCGTGCTGGTCAAATATCTGGACAGCGCCATCCGCCTGCCCATGCAGGTACACCCCACACGGGAGTTCTCCCGCCAGTACTTCCACAGCAATTACGGAAAGGCCGAGTCCTGGCTGATCCTGGCCACCCGGCCCGACGCCTGCATCTACTTCGGCTTCTCCCGCCAGATTACCCGCGAGGAGTTTGAAAAGGCGGTGGATCAATCTCAGCACGACAAGAGCTGTATGACCGAATTTGTGAACCGTGTCCCGGTGAAAACGGGCGATGTGTTCTTTGTGCCCGCCGGCGTGATCCACGCCATCGGCGCGGGCTGCCTGCTGCTGGAGGCCCAGGAGCCCACGGACTTTACCGTGCAGCCTGAGCACTGGTGCGGAGACCATAAGCTCAACGACCACGAGATGTACCTGGGCCTGAAGCGGGAGGACGCCAACGGCTGCTTCGACTTTACCCGCTACGGGGAAGAAGTGGTGCGTCAGGGCCGCAAGCAGCCCAAGCTGGTCCGCGAGACAGAGAACACCAAGCTGGAGAGCCTCATCGGCCCCGAGGACACCGACTGCTTCAGCGTGGATCGCCTGACCGTCCGCGGCGGCAGCGCCAGCCTGGAGGCCGGTGCCGCCGTGTACATCGTGGCGGAGGGCCAGGGTTCCGTGGCCTGCGGAGAATTCAGCCACGGTCTGAAGAAGGGAGATTACTTCTTCCTGCCTGTCGCCGCTGTGGGAGAAACCACTGTACAGGGTGAACTGGAGCTGGTATACTGCAAGGGAGGAAACTGAGCAGAGTATCAGATCATCTGACATGGGGGCAGGCAGTGTGCCATAGCCCTGGAGTGGTGAACGGAGGGGCGGTATGGCCAAGAAAGCCCGCAACGCGGATTACACGAGGGAATACAACCGGAAAGAGGTACTGCGCATCCTGCGGCGCGGCGCGATGAGCCGCGCGGAGCTGGCGCGCGCCACAGGATTGACCAGAGCGGCCACCTCGCTGATCGCAGACGATCTTCTCAGCGAGGGTGTGCTCCAGGAGCTGGCGCCCCAGATCACCGGACGGGGCCGCAGCGCCATCCCCCTGACTGTGCGGGGGGACCGGTACTATGCCCTGGCGGTTCGGCTCAATCGCAGGGACTGCGTGGTGGGACTGTGCGATTTTGCGGGCAATCTCCTGCGTCAGCAGGAGGTGGAGGTCCGGGACGATTTCATACAGCCCATCATTGCGGCCCTGGAGGAGCTGGCCGGGAGCGTGGAGCGGGAGCGGGTGCTGGGCATTGGAATCAGCGCCCCCGGCCCGGTGGATACCGGCCGGGGTCAGATCCTGAATCCGCCCCGGTTTGCCAAGTGGCACGGCGTAGAGCTGGCCACCCTGCTGTCCCAGTCCATGGACATGCCTGCCTATCTGGAAAATGACGCCTGCGCGCTGGCGCTGCACCAGATGGAGCTGGGGGGCAGCCGGGATTTCCTGCTTCTGCTGGTGGATGGAGGCGTCGGCTCCGGCGTCATCACCAGAGGAAAGCTTCTGGGCGGAGCGGGCAATTTCACCTGCGAGCTGGGACACACCACCATCTGCTACGACGGCAGACAGTGCGAGTGCGGGAACAGGGGCTGTCTGGAGGCGTATGCGTCCACCACCAATCTGCTCAGAGACAGCAAATACAGCAGCTGGAGAGAGCTGGTGGCCGATGTGGGCAAGGACCCGGAGGCCGAGCGGCTGATCGCGCTGGAGGCCAGCTACCTCTCCGCCGGGGTCATCAATATGCTCAACCTGATGCAGCTGGATACCGTGTACCTGGCCGGGGAGCTCCGGTACGGCTTTGAGCACCTGGCCTGGAGGATTCAGAATGAGGTCAACACCAGGGCACTGTCCCGTTCCGGCGGCCCCGCCCAGATCAAGGCCGCTGATATGCGTCCGGAGGCCAGCGTGCTGGCCGCGGGCGAGGTGGTTGTCTCCCACTTCCTGACCGTCTGAGAGGGTCCTGGTTCAGCAGCCGTTTTTGAACACACAGAACGCAGAAAAGAGCGTCGTCCATGTGGACGACGCTCTTTTTTTCATAGTTTGGGGCTGGATCAGGAATGCTTGTTCCTGATGTACTCATCCATGGCTGCGGCGGCCTGTTTGCCGGCGCCCATGGCCAGGATGACAGTGGCGGCGCCGGTGGCGGCGTCACCGCCGGCAAAGATGCCGGGGCAGGAGGTGCAGCCGTGCTCGTCGGCGGCCACGCAGCCCTTGCGGGTCTCCTCCAGACCGGGGGTGCCCTCGTAGCTCATCTTGTTGGCAGAGGTGCCCAGAGCCATGATGACACAGTCGGCCTCGATCTTGAACTCGCTGCCGGCCACGGGGACCGGTCTGCGGCGGCCGGAGTCGTCGGGCTCGCCCAGCTCCATGCGGATGCAGGTGATGGACTGGACCTGTCCCTTCTCGTCGCCCTCAATGCACACCGGGTTGGTCAGCAGGTCGAAGATGATGCCCTCCTCCTTGGCGTGGTGGACCTCCTCGGCGCGGGCGGGGAGCTCGGCCTCGGAGCGGCGGTAGATGATGTGGACCTCGGCCCCCAGGCGCTTGGCGCACCGGGCAGCGTCCATGGCCACGTTGCCGCCGCCCACCACGGCCACCTTTTTGCTGTGGAGGATGGGGGTGGTGGTGTTTTCACGGTAGGCCTTCATCAGGTTGATCCGGGTGAGGTACTCGTTGGCGGAGTAGACGCCCACCAGGGACTCGCCGGGGATCTTCATAAACATGGGCAGACCGGCGCCCGAGGCGATAAATACCGCCTCATAGCCCATCTCGAACAGCTCGGGAATGGTGAGGATCTTGCCGATGACCATATCCAGCTGGATGTCCACGCCCATCTTCTGGAGATTGCCCACCTCCCGCTGGACGATGGCCTTGGGGAGACGGAACTCGGGGATGCCGTAGCTGAGCACGCCGCCGGCGGTGTGGAAGGCCTCGAACACGGTGACGGAGTAGCCCTTCCGGGCCAGCTCCCCGGCGCAGGTCAGGCCGGCGGGACCGGAGCCGATGACGGCCGCCTTATGGCCGTTTCCGGGGGCGGTGGCCACGTTGGCAAGGCCGTTTTCAGCGGCCCAGTCGGCCACGAAGCGCTCCACCCGGCCGATGGCCACCGGCTCGCCCTTGATGCCCCGGACGCACTTGCCCTCGCACTGGTTCTCCTGGGGACAGACACGGCCGGAGACGGCGGGCAGGGCGTTGGCGTTGGACAGGATCTCATAGGCGGCGGGGATATCCCCCTCGGCCACCTTGGCCAGAAATTCGGGGATGGGGATGCCTACGGGACATCCGGAGACGCAGGCGGGCTTCTTGCACTGGAGACAGCGGCCGGCCTCGTTTATGGCCTGTTCCAGGGTGTAGCCCAGGGCGACCTCCTTGAAATTCTTGTTGCGGACCTGGGGGTCCTGCGTGGGCATCGGGGTTTTATTCATCTGCATGTTAGCCATTGAGAAGTCCTCCTCCCAGACGGCAGGCGTGGTGGTCACGCGCGCTCTGTTCAAACTCTTTGTAGGTGGCGTTGCGGGCGATGACCTCGTCGAAGTCCACCTGATGTCCGTCAAATTCGGGGCCGTCCACGCAGGCGAACTTGGTCTCGCCGCCCACGGTGATCCGACATCCGCCGCACATGCCGGTGCCGTCCACCATGATGGGGTTCATGCTGACGGTGGTGGGGATCTCGTACTTCTCGGTCAGCTTGCAGGCAAACTTCATCATCATCAGCGGGCCGATGGCAAAGACGTGGTCGTAGCGGGCCCCGCCCTTGATCAGCTCCTCCAGCTTGTCGGTGATGAAGCCGTGGAAGCCGTAGCTCCCGTCGTCCGTACAGACGTAGAGGTCGGAGCTGGCGTCGTCCATCTCCTGCTCCAGGATGACCAGGTCCTTGGTCTTGAAGCCGCCGATCAGGTCCACCTGGTTGCCCGCCTGGTACAGGGCGCGGGCCACGGGCAGGGCGATGGCGCAGCCAAGACCGCCGCCCAGGACGGCCACCCGGCCGTATTTTTTGATCTCGCTGGGCCGGCCCAGAGGACCCACAAAGTCCTGGAGACAGTCGCCCTCCTGCAGCTCGTCCAGGGCCATGGTGGTGGCGCCCACCTTCTGGTAAATCACAGTGACCAGATCATTTTCCCCGTGGGAGATGGTCAGGGGGATGCGCTCGCCCTCCTCGTCCACCCGAAGGATGATAAACTGACCGGCCTTGGCCTTGGCCGCAATGAGGGGGGCATAGACGGAGATCTGTCCCACAGCGGGGGTCAGGGCTTTCTTGACAACGATCTGATTTTTCTGATACACGATAAGTTCCTCCTTGGTCAAAGATCTATGGGTGCGCGGGGGTCAGCCCCGGTATCGGCGGGTCCGGCCTCCGTAGCGGCTCTGCCGGCCCCGGAACAGGAAGCGGCGGACCACCAGAACGACAACAAGAACCAGGATGACCACCAGGGCCAGAGCGGCCAGGGTGATCCAGCTGGGGTGCTTGAGCAGCTCGATGGGGTTCCAGCTGCGGCTGATGTCCTTGCGGCCGTCGGGCGCAGCGTAGTTGGCGGGGATACCATCCGGGCCGAAGTTGGCCAGATAGGCGGCCAGGGCGTACCACTCCTTGATCTCGCTGCCGTTTTTATCCCGCAGGATGCAGGCGTTGAAATCGGTGATGGGAGAGCCGTCTGGCATCTTGGGCTCCAGGGACAGCAGTCCCATGGACTTGCTCTTGACGGTGCCCAGCATCTGGGCGGAGTACATGCCGGTGATGACCCGGTAGAGCTGGTCGTCCTTCAGCTCGACCTGGCTGCCGCCGCCCAGGTAGCCGTTGGCAAAGGCGGGGGTCTGGAGCCGGACGTCGGTGACCCGGTTGAAGAACATCCGGTGGGGGTTGAAGGAGTGGGTCATGCCGGAGAAGTGGAGCTGGGCGGCGGGCATGATGGGTGTCACCGAGGCGTCCACCTCGGCGGCGGCCTTCAGCTCCTTGCCGGTGAGGTAGCAGGCAACCAGGGGGAATCCGGAGGTGCCGTCCGAGCCGACGCCCATGGACAGCACGTCAAAGGCGTGAGACACCGTAATGGGACCGGCGGGCAGGGGAGCGCGGAGCACACCGTCAGCGACGACGGCCACCGTCTCCACGTCTGGACCCTCGTATTCCAGGTTCCGGGCCGCCCACAGATAGGAGTCGGCGGTGAGCTCACCCAGGGCGTTGCCATCCTGGACGCCCCAGGCGGGGGTGTCCAGGTCGAAGGAGGTGCGGGTGAGCACCTGATCGTAGGTCATGTTGTAGCGGGCCAGGTAGCCGTCGTTCACCTGGGCCTTCCAGTTCTCGGCGATGGAGGCAATCTGGGGGTCGTCCTCCAGGGTCTCGTCAATGGGGATCAGCCGGTAATCCACCAGCTCTTTGCTGCCCTCCTCGTCCCACCGCAGAGTGATGGAGCCCAGATTCTCGCAATAAGGGCCGGCGGAGACGATGTAAGTATTCCCAACCACAATGGGTTCAGACAGAGTGGTGTGGGTGTGGCCGGAGACGATCAGGTCGATGCCCTTGACCTTCTTGGCCACCTGCTCGTCCTCGGACAACTTCACCTTGGGGTTGGTGCCGCTGTGGGACAGGCAGATGATGAACTGGGCGCCCTCCTTTTTCAGGGCGTCCACACAGCGCTGGGCGCTGGAGAACATGTCCTCCAGAACGAAGCCGGAGGTGGGGGCGCAGGAGTCGGAGTCCACCCCCATCAGACCGAAGAGTCCGTAAGTAACACCGCCCCGCTGGATGGTCATGTAGTCCTGGACTCCATAGGAGGCCATGGCGCGCTGGATATCCAGCAGATTGGGGTTGTCCGGGGAGGGCTTGTAGTTGCACATCAGCAGCGCGGGCAGCTCCTCGCCGCTGGCCACAGCGGAGCGGAGCATGGTGGCAAAGCCCATCCCTGTGTGGTCAAAATCGTGGTTGCCCACACAGGCCGCATCGTAGCCCATCGCCCCCATGGTCCGCAGCTCGGCGGCCTGGGCGGTGTAGAGGGTCTGGATGAGGGAGCCGATGGAGAAGTCTCCGCCGTCCACGGTCAGGGCGTTGGGGTGGGCCTGACGCTGGTCACGCAGAGCGGTGGCCAGACGGGCATAGCCGCCCGATTCGCCGCCCTCCTGGGTGGGCTGGGGCAGGAAGTGGGAGTGGAGATCGTGGGTAAATAATACGGTTGTTTCCTCGGCATCAGCGGCCGGGGCAGCACCAACCGGGACAATCAGAGATGTTATAATGAACAATGCCGCCAGCAGGGCGGCACTCCATCGCCGGAGATGTTTCAAGGCGATTCCTCCTTATGTTAAGATAATATACCGGAAACGGAAATCCCGCAGGAAAGCTGAAAAAAAGGAAAACAATGTTATTTGTGTGGGACAAAGCAAATCTTAAAAGCCTTCGGTCCAGTCAAAGAATCTATTTTACATTCTGCCACAATTTTGGTAAAATAGCAACGATAATTTGACAGAGACTCCAAGCGACAGCATAGCGCCGGGACGGACTATATATTGTACTTGTCATTTATTAAGAAATAGACTATGCTTAAAACACAGTATATGGTGGTAAATGGCAAAGCGTACAACAAATAAGAGAGGAGGTCGGTGCCGTGAGTGATTCCAAATTGAATGATGCCTTTTCTGCCGCAGTTCGCATGTATCGAAAATCCAAATCCATGTCCGCAGAGGAATGTGCCAGAGAGCTGGGAATTGGGCGGACCTCGCTGCTGAACATTGAGAACCGCCAGGCCAATCCAACACTGGATACGGTAGAGACCGTAGCACACAGCATAGGATGTGACCCGGTTTCCATGCTGGGCGGTATGGACAAGGCTGAATTTGCCACCGCTTTGTTACTGATGAATTGCCTGGAAAACGGGCACCGGTTTTCGCTGGAAACCTTAAAAAGTGCCGCAGATCTGCTTCAAGCGGCGGTGCGGATATTATATGAGGAGCAGCGAGACGAGGACTGCAGCGAAACGGTGCAGGCAGAGCGCGATCAAGAGAAATGAGACCGGGTTTTGTGCCTGGTGATAATACAGATAGAATAGAAAACCTTGTGTGACAGCGTATCAAAAGGATGTTGTAATTCCTGATGATACGCTGATGCCCCGTCAGTGGAGATACCGCTGACGGGGCTTTTTTTCAGGCAAAGAGCACTATGGATAGTTTTTGGAAAGCATGATATGATAAGGAAAATACCACGAGTCTCACTGCTTGAACAGTTCAGAGGAGAGGTACCGCTCACCGGTGTCGGGCAGAACGACCACAATGGTTTTGCCCTCGTTTTCCGGGCGCTTGGCCACCTGGATGGCGGCCCACATGGCGGCGCCGGAGGAGATGCCCACCAGCATGCCCTCCCGGCGGCCAATCATGCGGCTGGTAGAAAAGGCGTCGTCGGTGGTGACGGGGATGATCTCGTCGTAGACGGTGGTGTCCAGCACCTTGGGCACGAAGTTGGCGCCCAGACCCTGGAGCTTGTGTCCGCCGGCCCGGCCCTGGGAGAGCAGGGGGGAGTCTGCGGGCTCCACCGCTGCCACCCGCAGGTTGGGGTTCTGCTCCTTCAGATAGGAGCCGGTGCCGGTCAGTGTGCCGCCGGTGCCGATGCCGGCCACCAGGATGTCCACCTGGCCGTCGGTGTCGCACCAGATCTCGGGGCCGGTGGAGATGCGGTGGGCGTTGGCGTTGGCGGGGTTGTCAAACTGTCCGGGGATAAAGCTGTTGGGAATCTGGGCGGCCAGCTCATTGGCCTTTTCCACCGCGCCGGCCATTCCCTTGGCCCCCTCGGTGAGGACCAGCTCCGCGCCATAGGCGGTCATCAGCATGCGGCGCTCCATGCTCATAGTCTCCGGCATGACAATGATGGTGCGGTAGCCCCGGGCGGCGGCCACGCTGGCCAGGCCGATCCCGGTGTTGCCGGAGGTGGGCTCAATGATGACCGAGTCAGGGGTCAGCACGCCCCGCTCCTGGGCATCGTCCAGCATTGACTTGGCGATGCGGTCCTTGACCGAGCCGGCGGGGTTGAAATATTCCAGTTTGGCTAAAATACGCGCATGCAGATTATATTCCTTCTGAATGCCGCACACCTCCAGAAGAGGGGTGCCGCCGATCAGTTCGTCGATACGGTGGTAGATATGAGCCATAGATAGTCCTCCAAAATGGTTTGTAGTGCCGGGCAGGCACGGAATTGTGATATGTCTCTTGAATTGTATGTCAAAATAATCGGTTTTGTCAATGAATTTGTGATGAAAAATGCGAAGGAGAGACAAAAATAAAATGGAAAAAAAGTACGCGATTTTTGATATGGACGGGACCCTGGTAGACTCCATGGGCTACTGGGAGCAGCTGGGCAGAGAGTATCTGGGCAGCAAGGGGATCGTCCAGAATGTGGATCAGGTGCTGGCCCAGATTGTCCCCATGACCATGGCGGAGGCGGCGGAGCTGTTTGTGCGGGTCTATGGGATGGACTGCACCGGCGAGAGTCTGGCGGCGGATCTGGACGGGATGATGGAGGAGCACTACCGCCGGGACGTCTGCCTCAAGCCGGGTGTGGCGGAGTATCTGGACGGCCTGGCCGCCCAGGGGTGTCAGATGTGTGTGGCCACTGCCACCGCCCGGCCTCTGGCACAGCTGTGTCTGGAGCGGCTGGGAATAGCTGAACGGTTTGAGTTTATCCTGAGCTGTGACGAGGTGAATGCCGGAAAGAGCCGCCCGGATATATTTCTGGAGGCTGCCCGTCGGATGGGTACTTCGCCCAGCGGGACGGCCGTGTTTGAGGACGCCCTGCATGCGGCCCGAACTGCCGGGAAGGCTGGGTTTTGGGTCGTGGGCGTCCGGGACAGACAGACCACGGAGGAGTGGGAGGCGCTGTCCGACCTGGCCGACGAGCTGGTGTGCGACTGGCGCGAAATGAGATAAAACAAGGAGGTCCCCCGCCGTATGGGGGACCTCCTTGTTTCGTATTTTTCTGATTAAGAAAATCAGGCCTTTTTCTTATCGTCCTTCTGGGGGATGAAGAAGATGAAAATAAGAGCGGAAATGCCCATCAAAATGGGGTAGTAGAGGTAGGGAAGGAGCCTTACGCTGCTCAGGGTATGGCCCAGAGCGGCCGCGCCGGCCACAGCGTAGAGCAGCTGGGCTCCGTAGGGCAGGATGCCCTGGACCACGGAGGCGAAGATGTCCAGCAGAGAGGCGGTGCGGCGGGGGTCGATGTTGAACTCATCGCTGATGTCCTTGGCGATGCCGCCGGTCATCACGATGGCGATGGTGTTGTTGGCAGTGGCCACATCAACGCCGGCGACCAGGGCGGCGATGCCTAGCTGGGCGCCCTTCTTGGTGTTGATCTTGGAGCGGATAAAGTTGATGATCGCCTGGATGCCGCCGCCGTAGGAGACCAGGGCGCCGATGCAGGCCACGATGATGGAGATGACAGTGATGTCATACATGTTGGACACGCCGGTGAAGGTGACGTTGAACAGCTCCGTCCAGGGGAAGGCACCGGTGGCGATGCCCACCACAAGGGACATGACCGTGCCCACAATCAGCACGCCAAAGACGTTCAGGCCCAGCAGGGCGCCGAACAGAACCACCAGATAGGGCAGCACCTTCCAGATGTTGTAGCTGCCGATCTCCAGCTCGGAGGCGGCGCTGGGGGTCATCACCACCAGCAGGACCAGGGTCAGAATGGCGGCGGGGAGGACAATGAAGAAGTTCATGCGGAATTTGTCCTTCATCTCGCAGCCCTGGGTGCGGACAGCGGCGATGGTGGTGTCGGAGATCATAGACAGGTTGTCACCGAACATGGCGCCGGACACCACAGCACCCAGACAGAGGGCCAGATTGAAGCCGGTGGCTGTGCTGATGCCCACACCGATAGGGGCCAGAGCAGCAATGGTGGTGGTGGAGGAGCCCATAGACAGGGAGATAAAGCAGCTGATGAAGAACAGGCCGGCCACAGCAAACTTGCTGGGCAGGAAGGTGAGAAACAGATTGACCGTGCTGTCCACACCGCCGGCGGCGCTGATGGCGCCGGAGAAGGCGCCGGCCACCAGAAAGATAAGACACATGGTGAGCACGTTTTCATCGGCTACGCCCTGGACCATGATCTTCATTTTGTCGTTCAGCGGCATCTTGCCGGCCTGGATCACTGCCACCAGCAGTGCAACCAGGAAGATAATGACGGCTTTTACGTTGTAAAAGCCCATGGGAATTTTCAGGATGTACTCGAATACCAGGCCAAAGCCCAGGTAGAGCACCAGAAATACGCCAATGGGGAGCAGTGCGGCGGGGTTACTCCTGGTGGGGGTGTTTTTTCCGTCCATAGAGAGAAAGCCTCCTTAAAAAATATGGATTTTGCCCCGAAAAGACAAGATATAGGGTTTATTATAAGGCGGGGACTGTGGTATGTCAATTATAAGACTGACTCAGAAGGGGGAAAGCGGAAAATACTGTTCAAAATGAAAAAAATAGAGTATAATGTCCCTGTGATCCCTGTGTGAGGAGGAGAAAATCCACAGGGTTTTCCCAACACATGAAGCAGACGCGCAGCGCCGCGTCTTACGCGAAGGAGTGCCATATATGTCCCAGGAAGCCAAACGCTATATCTCTTATATCTGTCCCCACTGCCGCCAGTCGGTGATCGTGTCCAGGGACATGTTCGCCCTGGCCGCCGGACCGGCGGTCATTCAGTGCCCCTGCGGCAAGTCCGAGCTGCGGGTGGAGATGATGGGGCCCTATGTCAATGTGGAGGTCCCCTGCCTCTACTGCGGCCATGAGCACACGGTGAACTGCTCCAGCCATTCCTTTTTCCGCCAGCGGGCCCTGGCCTTCTCCTGCACGGCATGCGGTCTGGACTGCTGCTATGTGGGCGAGGAGGGCCCGGTCTACGCCGCCACCGCCCGGCTGGAGCAGGCGGTGGACAAGCTGGAGCAGGAGGAGAGCCGGGAGGAGAAGGGCGCCTTCCTGGACGAGATCGTCATGCACGAGGTCCTCTCCGAGATCAAGGATATCGCCGCCCGGGGCGGGATCTCCTGCACCTGCGGCTCCACCCAGTGGTCGATGAAGGTCAATTACAGCTCGGTGGATCTGACCTGCGCCAGGTGCGGGGCGGAAATGCGCATCCCCGCCGCCACCGCCGACGATATTGACGACATCTGCTGCAAGCCCCAGCTGCTGATCAGGGGGAAGCAATGAGCGGGGCCGGCGAGAAGCGGGAGGTCTGGTCCCGGTATCTGGTCAGCATCGACAGCCGGGACGTGGACGGACACGGCCGCTGCCGCCCCTCGGCCCTGCTGGGCCACCTCCAGGAGGCCGCCACCCTGGCCGCCGAGGAGGGGGGCTTTGGACGGGACTGGATGCTGAAGGAGAACCGGGCATTCTGGATGCTCTCCCGCATGTGGTTCCACCTGGACCGCCCCCTCAGCTGGGGAGAGCAGCTGACCATCCAGACCTGGCACCGGGGCGGGAAGAGCGCCCTGATGTATCGGGACTTTGACCTTCTGGTGGACGGAGCGCCGGTGGGCGAGGCGGTGTCGGCCTGGGTGCTGGCCGATCTGGACAGCCATAAGCTGCTCCGCCTGAGCAGCATCCCCTGTCTGGAGAACACCACCGGGGGCAGCCGCTGCAAGGACCGTCTGCTGCGCAAGCTGCGCATGCCCCAGGACATGGAAAAGACCGAGCGGCGGCGGATGCGGTACAGCGACACCGACATCAACGCCCATGTGAACAACACCCGCTACGCCGACTTTGCCTGTGACGCCCTGGGGCTGGAGCAGCTGCCCCGGGACCGGTTTTTGACGGAGATGCAGTTGGATTATCTGATGGAGTGCCGGCCCGGAGAGACGCTGGAGCTGTACACCGGCGGAGCGGACGGGGAGCGGTTTGTCAGCGGTATGGACGATGCGGGCAAAATCCGATTTGAAGTCCAGCTGAATTTTGGCAATATCAATTCTTGACAAGGTTGTCAAACCAGAGTTAGAATGGATGAAATTTATGAAAATGCCGCCCATTGGGATAGATGGAGTGGTACAAATGAAAAGGAGTTGTGAACTTATGGTTAATCAGGACGCCTCCCAGAAGTTTGTCAAACGGGGTCTCACCTTTGACGACGTGCTGCTGGTGCCCGCGGCCAGCGATGTTCTGCCCGCAGATATCGACCTCCACACCAGACTGACCAAGAAGATCAAGCTGAACATTCCTCTGATCAGCGCCGCTATGGATACGGTCACCGAGTCCAGAATGGCCATTGCCATTGCCCGCGAGGGCGGCATCGGCATCATCCACAAGAATATGTCCATCAGCCAGCAGGCTGAGCAGGTGGATATGGTCAAGCGCTCTGAGAACGGTGTTATCACCAATCCCTTCTGGCTGGCTCCCGGTCACACCCTCCAGGAGGCCGACGACCTGATGGCCAAGTACCGCATCTCCGGCGTGCCCATCTGCGACAACGGCAAGCTCATCGGCATCATCACCAACCGTGATATGAAGTTCGAGGCCGACATGTCCCAGCTCATCGACAACGTGATGACCAAGGATCACCTGGTCACCGCCCCCGAGGGCACCACCCTGGCCGAGGCCAAGGAGATCCTGCGCAAGTACAAGGTGGAGAAGCTGCCCATCGTGGACAAGGACTTCCACCTGAAGGGCCTCATCACCATCAAGGACATCGAGAAGGCCACTGTCTATCCCAACTCCGCCCGTGACGAGAAGGGCCGCCTGCTGGTGGGCGCCGCCATCGGTGCCACCTCCGACGTGCTGGACCGCGTCGCCGCTCTGGTGGAGGCCGGCGCCGACGTGCTGGCCCTGGACTCCGCCCACGGCCACAGCCACAACATCCTGGAGTGCGTCAAGCGCATCAAGGCCCTCTATCCCGACGTTCAGCTGATCGCCGGCAACGTGGCCACCGCCGAGGGCACCCGCGCCCTCATCGAGGCGGGCGCCGACTGCGTGAAGATCGGCATCGGCCCCGGCTCCATCTGCACCACCCGCGTGGTGGCCGGCATCGGCGTGCCCCAGATTACCGCCATCTATGACGCCGCCCGCGTGGCCGCCGAGTACGACATTCCCATCATTGCCGACGGCGGCATCAAGTTCTCCGGCGATATCGCCAAGGCCATCGCTGCCGGCGGCAGCGTGGTCATGCTGGGCTCCCTGCTGGCCGGCTGCGAGGAGTCCCCCGGCGATACCGAGATCTACCAGGGCCGTCAGTTCAAGGTCTACCGCGGCATGGGCTCCCTGGCCGCTATGAACCACGGCTCCAAGGACCGCTACTTCCAGGAGTCCAACAAGAAGCTGGTCCCCGAGGGCGTCGAGGGCCGCGTCCCCTACAAGGGACCTGTGGGCGACACCATCTATCAGCTGATGGGCGGCCTGCGGGCCGGCATGGGCTACACCGGCTGCCACACCGTGGAGGAGCTGCACGAGAAGGCACAGTTCATCCAGATCACTGCTGCCGGTCTGCGTGAGTCCCACCCCCACGACATCTATATCACCAAGGAAGCCCCCAACTACACCATCAGCCCCGACTAAGGGGATGGCAAAAGACCGATGCGGAATTACCGCATCGGTCTTTTTTTCTAAAAATCCCGGAGGTATCGGCACGAGGGGTAGTTGGAGCAGCCGTAAAACTGCCGTCCGGCGTAGGGGCCGCTGTGTGCGGTGCGCAGCACCAGCCTGCCGCCGCACAGGGGACAGACCAGGGCCTGCCCCGAGCGGGATCTGACGTCCCGGACGTGCTTGCGCTTGACCGCACTGCCCGGGTTGGTCAGAGGCAGGAGCTGCTGATAGAGCTCGTCCAGCTCCTGGGCACTGAGCACGCTGGGGTGGCGCCGCCAGGCCCGGCGGATGCAGCGGAACAGCCGCCTGTACTGGCAGATCATCTGGTCCCGGTCGTCGGGCGGGACCTGTCGGAGGACACAGCGGTCGGAAAAGACCACCAGAGAGATCATGGGCACAGGCTGGTCCAGATACCGGGACAGGACGTTGATGTGGGTCCGGTTCTGCCAGACGGGGTTATAAAACGTGTGCTTTTCCAGCTTGGGCCGCCCCAGCCAGGTCCGTCCCACGCACCATGTGCTGGTCCAGTAGGGGGATGTCTCGCTGCCGTAGATGTGGCCGGTGTAATTTTTGCTCTCCACCACGAAAATTCCCTTTTTGGTCAGATACAGCAGGTCGATCTCACAGGTTTTGTCCCGGCCCTGGGGGACATAGACGTTGTGGAGGAGCCTGCCCCGGTAGCCCCAGAGGTTGGCCCGTGAGAGCTGCCGGGCGGCCAGAATCTCCCCCTGCCGCCCCAGGGTGTTCGGGGTGTTCCGCAGCCGGTGCATCAGATTTTTCAGCAGACCCATCCCATCCCCTCCTTGTCCAAACGGCGGCCTTTGGGGAAATTTTATCATATTGGGCGGATTTTGCAATATTTTGTGGGAACGGCCCCGGGACTGAGCCCTTTTTTTGGGACTGAACTTGTGGTAAAATAGCAAGGATCAAAAGGAGAAGGAGGCGGCGATATGCTCAAGCTGCTGCTGGGCCGGGCCGGGACCGGCAAGACCACAGCGATCTATCGGCGTATGTGCCAGGCGGGGAAGGAGCGGGCCCAGGTGCTGGTCATCCCCGAGCAGAACTCCCACGAGGCCGAGCGGGCCCTGTGCGCCATAGGCGGGAACCAGGTCAGTCTCTACGCGGAGGTGCTCTCCTTCAGCCGGCTGTGCGACCGGGTGTTCCTGGCGGCGGGCGGACTGGGGGACCAGGAGCTGGACCCCGGCGGACGGCTGCTGCTGATGTACAGCGCGGTGAAGAGCGTGTCCGGCCAGCTGACGGTGTGCCGCCGGTCGGCGGGGCGGCCCGCCTTCCTGCACAGCCTGCTGGCCACCCTGGACGAGCTGAAAAGCTGCTGCGTCTCCCCGGAGGAGCTCAGCCGGGTTGGGGCCGAGCTGGAGGGCCCGGAGGGGGACAAGCTCCGGGACCTGGGGCTCATCTGCATGGCCTACGATGCCCTCACCGCCCAGGTGGCCCTGGACCCCCGGGACCGGCTGACAAGGGCGGCGGAGAAGCTGAAAACCTGCCGGTGGGCCCAGGACAAGGACCTGTGGCTGGACGGCTTTACCGACTTCACCCCCCAGCAGCTGCTGGTGCTGGAGCGGCTGCTGGACCAGGGCAATTCGGTCACGGTGGCACTCACCTGTGACCATCTGGAGGAGGACGAGGGAGGCGCGGGGATCTTCTCCCCGGCCCGGCGCACCGGGGCGGCCCTGCTGGCCCTGGCCCGCCGCAGGAACGTCCCCTGTGAGGTGGAGACCCTGGTCACCCGGCCTATGGCCCGCTGCCCCGCCCTGGATCAGGTGGAGCGGGAGCTGTTTTCCCCAAATGAGCCCAAGCCTGTGGCAAGCGGCGGAGCGGTGGAGCTCTTTTCCGCCCTGACCCCCAGGGGGGAGGTGGAGTGGACCGCCGCCCGCATTTTGGACCTGGTCCGGGAGGAGGGCTTCCGATTCCGGGAGATCGGTGTGGTGGCCCGGAATTTTGACGCGTACAGCGATCTGGTGGAGTCCGTCTTTGACCGGTACGGGGTGCCGGTGTTCTGCTCCGCCATGCACGATATTCTGGAAAAGCCGGTGCTCTCTCTGGTGACCGCCGCCCTGGACACGGTGTCGGGGGGCTACCGGTATGACGATATCTTCCGCTACCTGAAAACCGGGCTTACCGACCTGGAGGACGGGGACCGGGACCTGCTGGAAAATTATGTCCTGCTCTGGGACGTGCGGGGGAGCCGCTGGACCCAGGAAAAGCCCTGGACCATGCACCCCAGAGGGTACGGCTACCCCATGGAGGACGGGGACCGGGAGCTGCTGGACCGGCTGGACCGGGTCCGCCGCCAGGTGGCCGGGCCGCTGGAGCTGTTAAGAAAAAACCCGGACCGGACGGGGGCGGGCCAGGCGAAGGCCCTCTACGACTTTATGGAGCGCATCTGCCTGCCAGGCCGGCTGCTGGAGCGGGTGGAGCGGCTGAACGGGCAGGGGGACCGGACCCTGGCCGAGGAGTACCGGCAGCTGTGGGACATCCTGTGCGGGGCCCTGGAGCAGTGCGCCGCCCTGCTGGGGGACGCCCCCATGGAGCTGGACGAGTTCTCCGGGGTGTTCCGCCTGGTACTGTCCCAGTACGACGTGGGCGCCATCCCGGTGTCCCTGGACCGGGTGACGGCGGGCGAGACCACCCGCCAGACCAATCACCGGGTCCGGGCCCTGTTTTTCCTGGGCGCGGACGACGCCTCGGTCCCCCAGGTGAGCGAGGAGGCCGGGCTGCTGTCCGACGACGACCGGAGCCTGCTGGCCTCCTACGGCCTGGAGCTCAATCAGGGGGGCGAGGCGCTGCTCTACCGGGAAATGACCACTCTCTATCAGCTGTGCGCCCTGCCCTCGGACCACCTGGTCCTCACCTGGGCCGGAGCGGAGGAGGGGCGGCCCTGCTTCGTGGTGGAGCGGCTCAAGCTCCTCTTTGACGACCTGCGGGAGCAGCGGGAGGAGGCCATGGGCGGAGCCTTCCGCCTGGCGGCCCCCAGACCGGCCCTGGAGCAGGCGGGGCGCCGTCCCCAGGTGCGGGCGGCCCTGGCCGCCATGCCCCAGTACGCCCCCCAGGTGGAGCGGCTGGAGCGGGTGGGGGACTGGCAGCGGGGCAGCCTGTCCCGTCAGGGGGTGGAGCGGCTCTACGGCCACCGGGTGCCCATGTCGGCCTCCCGGATGGACAAGTACCGCTCCTGCCACTTCTCCTACTTTATGCAGTACGGCCTGAAGGCCCAGCCCCGGAAGAGCGCCGGGTTCTCCGCCCCGGAGTACGGCACCTTCGTCCACTATGTGCTGGAGCATGTGCTCCGGGACCTGCGGGAGGGGGGCGAGGTCATCTCCCAGGGGGAGGACGGCCTGAGCCGGGAGCAGCTGGACCGCATCCACGCCCTCACCGACCGGGCGGTGGAGACCTACGTCCGGGAGGAGCTGGGCGGCCTGGAGAACCAGACGGAGCGGTTCCGCTACCTGTTCCACCGGCTGATCCGCTCGGTCCGGGCGGTGGTGGACAATGTGGCCGGGGAGCTGGCCTCCTCCGGGTTCCAGCCCATCTCCTTTGAGCTGGGCTTTGCCAGCCGGGGGGATCTGCCCCCGGTGGAGCTCACCGCCAACGGCGTCACCCTGAGCATCAGCGGCTTTGTGGACCGGGTGGACGGCTGGGTGAAGGACGGAAAGCTCTATCTCCGGGTGGTGGACTACAAGACAGGGCGGAAGTCCTTCGACCTGACCGAGGTGTGGAACGGACTGGGGCTCCAGATGCTGGTCTACCTCTTCACCCTGGAGGAGCGGGGCAGCCAGCTGTACGGGATGCCCGTGGAGGGGGCGGGAGTGCTGTATCTCCCCGCCCGGGACGCCATCATCCGGGGGAGCCGGTCCATGAGCGAGGCCCAGCGCCAGAAGGCGGTGGACAAGGAGCTGGTGCGCAGCGGACTGGTCCTCAACGTGCCCGAGGTGCTGGACGCCATGGAGAGCCAGGGGGACGGGGGATACCGCTTCCTGCCCCTGAAGGTGAGCAAGCGCACCGGGGCCATCACCGGGGACGCCCTGGTCTCCGCCCAGCAGCTGGGCCGGCTCCAGACCCATATCCAGCGGGTGCTGGAGGACATCTGCGCCGAGCTGGCCGCCGGCAACATCGCCGCTGACCCCTTCTGGCGGGGGCCGGAGAAAAACGCGTGCCGCTGGTGCGACTACGCCGCCGCCTGCCACTTTGAGGAGGGCAGGGGGGACGACCGCCGCCGCTGGCTGCCCAGCGTCAGTGCCCGGGAGTTCTGGCAGCAGGTGGGGGAGGAGACGGATGGAGACTGAGCGCCGAAAGAAACGGCACAGACGGACCATCCGCCGCTATCTGGAGCCCAGGGACATTCTGGACTACTGCCTGTCCAAGCCGGGGGCCTGGCTGGACTACCCCTACGGCCCCACACCCGTCTGTGTCAAGGTGGGGCGGCGGATGTTCGCCCAGCTCTACCCCAGGGCGGAGGACCGGAAAATCACCTTGAACTGCACCCGGGAGCGGGGGGAACAGGATCGGGCAGCCTACCCGGAGACGGTGACCCAGGGCTACCACTGCGCGCCGGTGCAGAGACCATATTTCAATACAGTGCGGCTGGACGGGACGGTGCCCAACCGGGTCCTGCTGGAGATGATCGACCACGCCTGGCAGGTGGTGTTTGAAAAGCACACACGGCGGGAGCGGACGGACATCCTGGCGGGACGGATGCAGGGAAAGACCTCTTCGGGCCAAAATAAGCCGCAGCATGAAGGAGAACAACTATGAAGCACACTGGAAAAAACATCCTCATCATCAACGATATGCCGGGTTACGGCAAGGTGGCCCTGGCCGCCATGCTGCCCATCCTGTCCCAGATGGGACACAGCGTCTACAATCTGCCCACCGCCCTGGTGTCCAACACCCTGGACTACGGGAAATTCACCATTCTGGATACCACCGACTACATGGTCAAGAGCATCGGGGTGTGGAAGGAGCTGGGCTTCCAGTTCGACTGCATCACCACCGGCTTTCTGGCCTCGGCCCAGCAGGTGGACATCATCCGGGAGTTCATCAGCAGCCAGCGGAAGGAGGGCCTGCTGGTCATGACCGACCCCATCATGGGGGACGACGGCGCCCTCTACAACGGCGTGGGGGAGGAGACGGTGGAGAACATGCGCCGCCTGGTGGGGGTGGCCGACGTCATCGTGCCCAACATCACCGAGGCCACCTTCCTGACCAAGCTGTACCAAGGTCAGGAGCGTCTGACCCGGGCCCAGGCCAGAGAGGTGGTGGACGGCCTGCGGGAGCTGGGTCCCCGGTCGGTGGTGGTGACCAGCGGCGTGGAGGAGGAGACCGGCAGCCACGCGGTCTGGGGCTACAACCACAAGACGGGGGAGTACTTCACCATCCCCTATCAGTTTATCCCGGTCCACTTCCCGGGCACCGGAGACATGTTCTCCGCCGTGCTGGTGGGCGGCCTGCTGGCCGGGGAGGAGCTGGAGCCCGCGGTCAGGCGGGCCATGAAGATCCTGGAGACCCTTATCGTCCTGGAGCGGGATGAGATCGAGAAAAACAAGGGCATCCGCATTGAGAAATTCTTGAGCCTGCTCAACGACTGACACAGGAGAGGAGATGGGACCATGGCATTTCCCCTGACAGAGGAACAGCGCCGGGTGGTAGACAACCGGGGGGGCGAGCTGCTGGTCTCGGCGGCCGCCGGCTCGGGCAAGACCCGGGTGCTGGTGGAGCGGCTGCTGGACCGGGTGGTCCGGGAGGGGCTGGACATTGACGACTTCCTGGTCATCACCTACACCCGGGCAGCCGCCCGGGAGCTGCGGGAGCGCATCGCCCGGGAGCTGACCCAGCGGCTGGCCCAGAATCCGGGCGACCGGCGGCTGCGCCGTCAGACCACCCTGGTCTACCGGGCCCAGATCGCCACCATACACTCCTTCTGCGCCGCCCTGCTGCGGGAGAGCGGACACCTGATCGGTCTGGACGCCGACTTCCGCCTGTGCGACGAGGGGGAGGGCCATGTACTCATGGTCCGGGTGCTGGAGGACCTGCTGGAGGAGCAGTATGAGGGGCTGGACCCGGACAGCGAGTTTGCGGCCCTGGTGGACACCATGGCCGCCGGGCGGGACGACCGGGCCCTGGCCCAGATCGTGCTGGATATCCACGGCCGCATCCAGAGCCACCCAGACCCGGAGCGCTGGCTGCTGGAGCAGAAAGAGCTGTGGACCCCGGGCCGGACCGGGGACGCGGGCGAGACCCCCTGGGGCGCCCTGCTGCTGGAGGAGGCCCGCGCCCAGGCGGAGCACTGTCTGGGGCGGCTGCGCCAGGCCCTGGAGCTGTGCGGCCAGGACGAGATCCTGGAGCTCAACTACGGCCCCTCGCTGGCAGGGACCATCGCCGGGGTGGAGAAGCTGCTCCAGGCCCTGGACCAGGGCTGGGACGCGGCTGCCGCCTGTCTCCCCGTGGACTTCCCCACCGCCGGACGAAAGCGGGGGGTGGAGGATGAGGAGGCCGCCCAGCGGGTGAAAACCATCCGGGCGGGCTGCAAGAAAATTTTGGACAAGCTGTCCGAGAACCTGGAGGGGGACAGTGCTCAGCTGCTGGAGGACCTGGACCTGGCCGCCCCGGCGGTGCGCGGCCTGATGGACCTGGTGATCCGGTTCCAGCACCGCTACCAGGAGGAGAAGGGGCGGCGGGGGCTGCTGGACTTCTCCGATCTGGAGCACATGGCGGTGAAGCTCCTCCTGGACCCGGCCACCGGCGAGCCCACCCAGCTGGCCCAGTACTGGAGCGGCCGGTTCGCCGAGGTGATGGTGGACGAGTACCAGGACACCAACCAGGTGCAGAACGCCATCTTCAACGCCGTCTCCCAGGGGGGGCGGAAGCTCTTTCTGGTGGGCGACGTGAAGCAGTCCATCTACCGCTTCCGCCTGGCCGACCCCACCATCTTTTTGGAGAAATACGGTCGGTTCGCCCGCTGGGATCAGGCAGAGGAGGGGGAGCCCCGGACCATTGTGCTCTCCCGGAACTTCCGCTCCCGGGCCCAGGTGCTGGAGGGCTGCAACGACCTGTTCCGGGCGGTGATGTCCAGGGAGTTCGGCGAGCTGAACTACACCGACGACCAGGCCCTGGTCCCCGGGGCAGCGTTCCCGGAGGCGGAGCGGCCGGTGGAGCTGGCCCTGCTGGACCTGGCCTCATGTGAGGCGCAGGAGGGGCAGAAGGCGGACAAAAACCTGCTGGAGGCCCGCTGGGCCGCCAGGCGCATCCGCACCATGCTGGACGAGCACATGCTCATCGGCGGCCAGGGGGAGCAGCGGCCCCTGGAGCCCTCCGATGTGATGATCCTGCTGCGCAGCCCCGGCCCGGTGCTCCACCACTACATCCGGGCCCTGGGTGAGCTGGACATCCCCTGGTCGGCCGAGGGGGGCGGGGACATCTTCGACTCCACCGAGGTCAACGTGGCCCTGTCCCTGCTGCGGGTGGTGGACAACCCCCGCCAGGACGTGCCCCTCATCGCCCTGCTGCGCTCGCCGGTGTACGGCTTCACCGCCGACAAGCTGGCCCAGCTGCGCGCTGGGGCCCAGGGGGACTTCTACACCGCCGTGGTCCACGGGGCCCAGGAGGGCGACGGGGACTGCCGCGCCTTTTTGCAGGAGCTGGATGAGCTGCGCTTCGGGGCGGGGGACAAAACCTGCCGCCAGCTGATCTGGCACATCTACGAGCGGACCAACCTGCTGGGCCTCTTCGGCGCCATGGAGGACGGGGAGACCAGGCAGAACAACCTGCTGGCCCTGTACAGCCTGGCCGGACAGCTGGAGGGCTCCGGCTGCCGGACCCTGTTCCAGTTCCTGCTGCGGCTGGACCGGCTGCGGGAGCTGGGCTCCAAGCTGCCCCTGGAGCTGCCCGGCCAGGGGGGCGGGGTGAGCATCATGTCCATCCACCGCTCCAAGGGCCTGGAGAAGCCGGTGGTGCTGGTGTGCGGCCTGTCCCGCCAGTTCAACCGGGACGATATGCGCCGCCCGGTCCTTTTCCATCCCCAGCTGGGGGTGGGCCCCAGAGGGCTGGACCGGGAGCGGATGGTGGAATACCCCACCCTGGCCCGCAAGGCGGTGGGGCGGAAGCTGGACCGGGAGATGATGGCGGAGGAACTGCGGCTGCTGTATGTGGCCATGACCCGGGCCAAGGAGAAGCTGATCCTGACCATGACCCTCAGCGACGGGCTGAAGAGCCTGGAGAAGCTGGGGGAGGAGCTGAGCGTCCCGGCCATGCCCATGGCCCTGGAGCGCCAGGCCAGCGTGGGCGGCTGGGTTCTTCTCCACGCCCTGACCAGGCCGGAGGCCGCCTTCCTGCGCCACCAGGCCGGCCTGCCCCCGGTGGAGGCCCGGGATCTGGGCCCCGCCTGGCACATTGAGCTGGCGGACGCGTCGGAGCTGGAAAAGGCCCCGGCGGCCATCCCCAAGGCCAAGCCCGCCCAGGCGGAGGAGGGGGAGGAGGACGGGGATCTGGTCCGCCGGCTGAGCTGGACCTATCCCGGCCTGGAGGCCGCCCAGATCCCCTCCAAGCTGACGGCCACCCAGGTGAAGGGCCGGACCGTGGACCGGGAGGCCCGGGAGCAGGCCGCCCCCACGGGGGAGCCGCCCAAAACGGAGGAACTGCGCCGGCCCGTGTTTATCGCGGAGGAGCGGGGACTGACCCCCGCCCAGCGGGGCATCGCCCTCCACCTGGCCATGCAGTATCTGCCTCTGGCGGGCTCGGACACCCCTCAGGCGGTGGAGCGGGAGCTCCAACGGCTGGTGGAGGGCGGGTTCCTGACCAGGCTCCAGGGGGAGGCCGCCGACCCCGCCCGTCTGGCCGCCTTCTTTGCCTCCGACCTGGGAAAAGCCATGTCCGCCGCCCGTCAGTGCCAGCGGGAGTTCAAATTCTCCGTGCTGCTGCCCGCCCGGGACTACTATGGAGACAAGGTGGACGGGGCGGAGCAGGTGCTCCTCCAGGGCGTCATCGACGCCTGGTTCGTGGACGAGGACGGGATCACCCTGCTGGATTTCAAGAGCGACCGGGTGTCCCCCCGGAGTCAGCGGGCCCGGGCACAGGAGTATCTGCCCCAGCTCCAGGCGTACAGCCGGGCGCTGGAGGAGATGACCGGACTGCCCGTGACCCGGCGGTACCTGTGGTTCTTTGCCACGAACAGTGCGGAATCTGTCTAGGTGCATAAAAAACTTTTTCAAAAAAGTGTTGCGTTTTCAATGGAACTATGCTATTATAACAGTTGCGTTTACGAAACGATCCTCCATGGAGAAAGAGGTGAAGATAAATGAAGGAAGGACTCCATCCCAATTACGAGCAGACTACCATCCGGTGCGCCTGCGGCAACGTGATCGAGACTGGTTCTACCCAGAAGGACATCCGCGTGGAAGTGTGCTCCAAGTGCCATCCCTTCTACACCGGTAAGCAGAAGATGGTGGACACCGGCGGTCGTATCAGCCGCTTCAATAAGAAGTTTGGTCTGGACAAGTAATTATAAAAAAGCCGCGCCGAGTTTCGGTGCGGCTTTTTTCCACATTTCTTTGTGCTGCCGGCATACAATAACGGGAAGGGACCGTGGATCCCAAGACAGGCCGGGCGGCAGCGCCGCCCCCTGAGAGACGAGGAGGAATTGCTATGTGGAAGAAGATCGACCCCAAAACGCTGACGGAAAACGTGTTCTCCATGATCGGGGACCAGTGGATGCTGGTGAACACCCGGGACGGGGACCGCTGCAACACCATGACCGCCTCCTGGGGCGCCCTGGGCGTGATCTGGAAAAAGCCCAGCGCCACCATCTATATCCGCCAGTCCCGCTACACCCGGGAGCTGCTGGACAGGAATGAGTACTTCACCCTCTCCTTCTTCGGGGAGGACTATCGGGAGCAGCTGGCCCTGTGCGGCAAAAAGAGTGGCCGGGACACCGACAAGGTGAAGGAGTGCGGCTTTACCGTTCTGGAGGCGGAGTGCGGCGCACCCTACCTGGACCAGGCCCAGCTGACCCTGGTGTGCCGCAAGCGGTACGTCCAGCCGCTGGACCCCCAGAGCATCCCCCAGGACGCCAGGGAGGCGTTCTATGGGGACGAGGATTATCACATCATGTATATCGGTGAGATCGTGGAGGCCTATCAGAAGTAAAGCACCCGGCTCCCGGCCTATGGAGGAACTATGACCGAAAACATCACAGAGGAGAAAAAAGACCGGGCCGTGCTGGTTGGCCTGGACGCCCGCTGCCTCAGCCCCGAGGAGACGGCCACCGAGGCCTCTCTGGAGGAGCTGTCCGCCCTGGTGGAGACGGCGGGGGGCGAGTGCGTGGGCATCGTCACCCAGACCAAGGACACCCCCGACCCCCGCACCTTCATCGGCGAGGGCAAGGTGGCCGAGGTGAAGGAGCTGGTCCGGGCGCTGAATGCCGACATGGTCATCTTTGACAACAGCCTGTCCCCCTCCCAGCAGCGGGCGCTGAATGAGGACCTGGGGGTGGCGGTGCTGGACCGGGCCGCCCTGATCCTGGACATCTTCGCCCAGCGGGCCAAGTCCAGAGAGGGACGGCTCCAGGTGGAGCTGGCCCAGTACAAATATCTGCTGCCCCGCCTGACCGGCATGTGGGGCCACCTGGTGCGCCAGACCGCCTCCGGCGGCAAGAGCCCCATCGGCACCCGCGGCCCCGGCGAGACCCAGCTGGAGACCGACCGGCGGCACATCCGCCGCAAGATCGCCAAGCTGGAGGAGGAGCTGAAGGACGTCCGCCGCATCCGGGGGACCCAGCGGGAGCGGCGCATCAAAAACGAGGTGCCGGTGGTGGCCATTGTGGGCTACACCAACGCGGGCAAGTCCACCCTCCTGAATGCCCTGACCGGGGCGGAGATCCCGGCCAACAACCGGCTGTTTGACACCCTGGACACCACCACCCGGACCCTGGAGATCTCGGACACCTGCACCGTCCTCCTGTCCGACACCGTGGGCTTCATCCGCAAGCTGCCACACCACCTGGTGGAGGCCTTCAAGGCCACCCTGGAGGAGCTCCAGTACGCCGATCTGCTGCTCCACGTCATCGACGCCTCCAACCTGGAGTGGCGGGAGCAGGCCGACGTGGTGGATCAGCTGATCCGGGAGCTGGGGGCCGAGCAGACCCCCCGCATCGAGGTCTTTAACAAGTGCGACCGCTGGATGGGGGACATCCGCCCCCACGGCCAGGACATTGTCTCCATCTCCGCCAGGACGGGGGAGGGCCTGGACCGGCTGCGGGAGGCCATCGGAGAGCGCCTGGACAACGGCGCCAAGCGGGTGACCATCCACCTGCCCTACGACAGGGGCGGCCTGCTGGAGCAGCTCTATCAGCAGGCCAGAGTGGAGCAGGTGGAATACGGCCAGACCATCGACGTGGTGGCCGTGTGCACCCCAAAGCTGGTGGGACAGCTGGGCCCTCTGGTGGAGGGCTGGCAGCCCCGCAAGGAGCCCTGGGAGGACTGAGCCCCGCCTGACCACTGCCAAAGAAAAGGAGAACGCCCCATGACGGAATACTATATCCCAACCGGGCCCAGTGAGACGGAATTTGTGGAGAAGCGCTCCCGCTTCATCGGCCATGTCTGGCGGGTGGAGAGCGAGGAGGAGGCCAGGGCCCTCATCGAGGAGACAAAAAAGAAGCACTACGACGCCCGGCACAACTGCTGGTGCTATCTCATCAAGGACGGCCCGGTGCGCTACTCCGACGACGGCGAGCCCCAGGGGACGGCCGGCCAGCCCATGCTCAACGTGTTCGAGCGGGAGGGAGTCACCAACGTGTGCTGTGTGGTGACCCGCTACTTCGGCGGTATCCTGCTGGGGGCGGGGGGCCTGGTCCGGGCCTACACCCAGAGCGCCAAGGACGCCCTGGACGCCGCCGGCATCTCGGTGGTCCGCCGGTGGGTGGCCATGGAGGTGCCCTGCACCTACGCCCAGTTTGAGGGGATGCGCCGGGAGGTGGACGCCTTCGGCGGCGTGGTGGAGAACGTGGACTACGGGGCCGATGTGGTCCTGTCCGCCCTTCTGCCCGAGGAGCGGGCCGCCGACTTCGCCGCCCATGTGCTGGACATCTCGGCGGGCACCGTGGAGGTGCTGGAGGCCGGGGAGCAGTTCAAGGACGTGCCCTGGCGGGAGAAAACAGCACAGGAATCTTAAGAGATGCAAGAAACGGCGTGACTTCGGTCACGCCGTTTCTGTCTGTCCGGAGAAACGCCCCGGATGAAATTGCCGCTCAGTTCTGCCCGTAGCCGAACAGCTCGGTTCCGTCGCAGAAGGGGTAGAACTGGATGGCGGTCCGGACCACCTGGAAGGGCTCCGTCAGATTCCAGCTGCCCCGCATCCGATTGCCCATGGCGGTCTCCACAGGGTACTGGAAGGGGCTGAGCTGGTGGGTGTAGTTGAACCCGCTGTCGATGATCCAGCCGTCCTGCACCTCCAGAATGGGGTAGCTGAGATAACCCCGGTGGTCTGCGCCCCGTCGGGGCATGGAGAAGGCCGCAAACAGGTCGGAGAGCTCAGACGGACCAAAGAACATGCTGTTCTGGGTATAGGTTTTGTTGCCCAGAAAATAGTAGGGGGCCTCATAGGTCCTGCCGTCCCGGTCATAGAGAAGCCGGCCGGTGAGGGGGCCGCCCTGCTGCCAGCCCTGTTCGTTTCGTTCCGCGGACCAGAGCTGGATGGACTCGGTGCCATAGAAACCGGGGTCCACCACCCAGCGGAAGTGGTGGATCAGCTGCCAGGTCTCCCGGTCGCCGGGCAGCTCCACCGCCACGCCGGTGATGCGCAGCTCGTTGACGTCGTACACCACATTGATACAGGGCCCGTCGGGGCCCACGGTCTTGACCTCCCGGCCCTCGTTGACCGGGTGATCCCTGGTCCCGGTGAGGATGCGCCTGGCCCCGCGCAGGGCCAGAATATCCTCGTCTGTCAGATCGCGGAGCACCTCTCGGGGGAAGCCCAGGTCCAGGAGCTGGCCTTTGACCTCCTCCACCGCCGCACTGTGGGTGGGGGTCACCTCCTGCCAGTCCATGGGGTAGCTGTGGAACAGCAGGCCGACGCAGAGGATGCCTGCCGCCGTGACAGCAGCCAGCAGGGCGCTGAGTGCCCGGTCAGAGCGCTTCACAGGGGCGCTTTCCACCACATAGCCCACCTCGTCCAGCGCTCCGGACAGCTTCCAGAGGCTGACAAGAATGCAGACATACAGGATCAGCATGCCCAGCATGCCCCAGATCAGATCAAATTGGACCAGCCCCAACGCGAGGATCAGGAGGTTCCAGATCAGCAGGGCCGCCGCACTCCCGGTCCCGCCAGCTCCGCCGGCCTTCTTCCCGACCTCCCGCAGCCCCAGCCAGAAGGCCAGGAACAGGAGCAGCTGGAGGGCCGCAAGGAAAATTTGGACGTAAAACAACCAGGGGGTGAGGAGAGAGTCGTACCAGATGGTGGCGTACAGGATGAGAAGGGCCATCTGGCAGCCCACCCGCACAATGGAGATCTGCCAGCACAGCCGCAGCCAGCGGTTTTCTCGGCGCAGGGTCCGGAAGCCCAGCAGCAACAGCAGCAGCCCGACAGAGGGCAGGATGAAATTCAGATAGAAGAAATGGACGGTGATGGAGCTCAGCCCCAGCCCCCAAAGGATCCTGGCCATGGCCTGACGCCAGGGGCCGACCTGTTTGGCCACATCGTCCGGGGGCAGGTCGGGCACAGCCTGGGCCAGCAGAGTCTCAAAATCCTGTTCCGTCATGGCTTCCCAACGCTCGTCAGCCATCGTGTTCACCTCCCAGCAGTTTGCGCAGCTTGTGCTTGATGCGGTACAGCCGCCCCTCCACCGCCCGCTCTGAGGTGCCCAGCTCGGCGGCGATCTGGGCGGTGGGCTGCATGTAGTAATATTTGCGGTAGAAAAGGGCCCGCTCTGAGGTGCTCAAACCGGACAGGGCCTGCTTCAGCGCCGCCTGCCGCTCTGAGCGCAGGAGCTGCTCCTCCGGGCCGGGCTCGGGGGAGGGGGAATCCGGGGTCTCCGCTCCGTCCAGATCGGTGCAGCTGTGGCGCTTCTCCTGCCGGAGCCGGTCCAGGGCCGTATTTCGGGCCACCGCGGTGAGCCAGCCTGTCCAGCCGCCCCGCTGGGGATCGTATTGGCCGATCCGCTCCCACACCCGCATGGCGGTTTCGGAGAGACAGTCCTCCCGGTCCCGGGGGTCGGACAGGATGGGGGCGATGACATATCGGAGCAGAGGGGTGTAGTGCCGCAGCAGGGCCTCGGCGCCCCTGGGGTCCCTGCCCCGCAGCAGCTCGATGAGCTCTGCTTCAACCATAGCTCTGCCTCCTCTCATTGTGATCTGCCTTATGATACGCGGTCGGCCCGCAAAACCCACGGAAAATTTTCGCTTTTCTGCCGGATCCGGGCAAATAAAAACTCCCCTGCGTCAGAGACACAGGGGAGTTTGTCGCCTGAATATCCAGATCACACAGCGCGGGTGACCTTACCGGAACGGAGGCATCTAGTGCAGACGTACACGTGCTTGGGAGTACCATTCACGATCGCCTTCACGCGCTTCACGTTGGGCTTCCAGGTGCGGTTGGAACGGCGATGGGAGTGAGAAACCTGGATACCGAAAGTGACGCCCTTGTCGCAGAATCCACATTTGGCCATTTTGCTTTACCTCCTTGCTATGACAAAGTAGATTACGGCAGTGAATGCCGTAGGTACAGCTTTTGATGAAGCATCGTCTGATATAATAACAGAAAACCACTCTGAATGCAAGGGCTTTTTGTAAAAAGAACACTTTTTTTCCGCGGGCCGGGGCGGAAGGCAGATTACTTGGTGCAAAACCAACAAAATACCTTGCGTATGGCATGAAATCAGGATATACTAAGCACAACAATGAGCAGAGAGGAGCTTCCGCCATGCCACAGAGTGAGAAGAGCGTAAAGCTGGGTGAGATCATCCGGGAATTTGATCTGGAGGTCATCCACGCCGGGAGTGATTATACCAACGTGCCGCTGCGCACGTTGGACGTAAACCGTCCCGGTCTGCCGCTGAGCGGTTTTTTTGATCATTTTGACACCAAGCGCCTGCTGGTGCTGGGTCTGACCGAGACCACCTTTTTGGAGGGCATGACCCCGGAGCAGAGACTGGCCAGATTTGACCGTCTGCTGTCCTATCCGGTGCCCGGTCTCATTATTACAAGGGGCCTTATGGCCTTCCCAGAGTGCGTGGAGATGGCCAAGCTGCATGACCGCACCGTCCTGCGCACACCTGCCCAGACGTCCTCCTTCCTCAGTGCCCTGATCGGCAGCCTGTCCAAGCACCTGGCCCCCTGCATCACCCGCTCAGGCGTGATGCTGGAGATCTACGGCGAGGGTGTGCTCATCCAGGGTGAGTCCGGCGTGGGCAAGAGCGAGGTGGCCATCGAGCTGATCAAGCGCGGACACCGTCTGATCGCTGACGACGCAGTGGAGATCAAGGAGACCAGCCACAACGTGCTCATGGCCGCCGCCCCGGAGCTCATCCGCTACTACATGGAACTGCGCGGCATCGGTGTGATCGACGTGCGCCGCCTGTTCGGCATGGGCGCAGTCAAGTCCGAGCAGACCATCAACCTGGTCATCAAGCTGGAGCCCTGGGACGACAAGGCGGTCTATGACCGGCTGGGCCTGGAGGGAGAATTTACCAACATTCTGGGGGTGAAGGTGCCCTTTATGACCATCCCGGTCAAGCCCGGACGAAATCTGGCCAGCATCATCGAGGTGGCGGCCATGAACAACCGCGACCGCAAGACGGGCCACAACGCCGCCCGGGAGCTGACCCGCCGCATGGATCAGCAGTTCAGCGCGGAAATGCAGAAGCAGGAAAAGGATGGTTGACCATGTACATCGGAATTGACGTGGGCGGGACCAATCTGGTGGCCGGCCTGACCGACGGGGAGGGGCGGCTGCTGGCCAAAGTGGGCTGCCCTGTGGACCGGAGCTGGAGCCCGGAGGAGATCTGCCGCCAGCTGGCGGCGCTGGCCCGTCAGGCCGCCCGGGAGGGGGGCGCCGCACCCGGGCAGATCTGCGCAGTGGGCGTGGGTGTGCCCGGTCTGGTGGACAACCACAGCGGGATGGTGGTGGACACCCCCAACATCAATTTGAGCAATACGCCCCTCCGGGACCTGTTCCGGCAGGAGTGGGAGGTCCCGGTGTTTCTGGGCAACGACGCCAACTGTGCCGCCATCGGCGAGTACTGGGCCGGTGCGGCCAAGGGCTGTGACCCGGCGGTGGTCATCACCCTGGGCACCGGCATTGGCGGCGGCCTGATCGCCGGCGGAAAGCTGGTCACCGGCTTTGCCGGGGGCGGCATGGAGGTGGGGCACATGTGCATCCACCCCAAAGACCGCCTGTGCGGCTGCGGCCACCGGGGCTGCTGGGAGCAGTACGGCTCGGCCACTGCCCTGATCCGGCTGACCAGGGAGGAGATGGAGCGGGACACAAAGAGCCTGCTGTGGGACTGCGCCGGGGGCACCCTTGAGGGCGTGACCGGACGGACTCCCTTCCAGGCGGCGGCCCAGGGAGACGAAACGGCCCGGCGGGTGCTGGACCGGTTCCGCCAGGACCTGGCCCTGGGGATCGTCAACCTGGTGAACATCCTCCAGCCGGAGATCCTGTGCATGGGCGGCGGGATCAGCAGCGCCCCGGATGAGCTTCTGCTGGACCCCCTGCGGGAGCTGGTGGACCGGGGCCGGTTCGACCGGACCTGCCCCCTGCGGCTGGAGAGGGCCGCCCTGGGCAACGACGCCGGGGTGGTGGGTGCCGCCATGCTGTGCAAGGTGTGCTGATTCATCGAAGAGACCAGAGAATATCAAGGTTTTGAAAAGAGCGTCAAAAGAGCCGCAGCGGCTTTTGACGACCTGACGCGGTGCGGTCTGAGAGGATCGCACCGCGTCTTTGTGATTTTACTATTCTATTTTGACCTGTAATTTGTTATAATACCCCATAGAGTTTAACAGGATCGCAGATCCTTTTCAATTTGGAGGAAACTATGGATCGTTTTGAAGCTTTACAGCGGCAGCTGTCCGAGACCTGCCCCGGACTGGAGCTGCGGGAGCGGGAGAGCATGGCCCGCCACACCACCTTCCGTCTGGGCGGCCCGGTGCGGCTCATGGCCCTGCCAAAGTCCCAGGAGCAGGCGGTGTGTGCCGCCCGCGCGGCCCGGGACCTGGGGATCGTCCCCTTTTTCCTGGGCAATGGATCCAATCTGCTGGTGCCCGACCGGGGCGTGGAGCGCTTTGTCATCAAGACCACAGAGGGGCTGACCGACTGCCGGATCGACGGGGAGACTATGTACGCCCAGAGCGGACTGTCCCTGGCCCGGCTGGCCGCGCTGGCCCTGGAGCAGGGGCTCACCGGCCTGGAGTTTGCCCACGGCATCCCCGGCAGCCTGGGCGGCGCCGTGACCATGAATGCCGGGGCCTACGAGGGCGAGATGGCCCAGGTGGTCACCGCCGTGACCCTGCTCAATGCCCGGGGCGAGGTGGAGACCACCTCCGACTGCGGGTTTGGCTACCGGCACAGCAATTTTTCCGATGGGAGCTGTCTCATCCTGGGGGCCGAGCTGCAGCTCCGGCGGGGCGACCGGGCGGATATCCGGGCCAGGATGGACGACCTGATGGCCAGGCGAAAGAGCAAGCAGCCCCTGGAGTTCCCCAGCGGCGGCTCCACCTTCAAGCGGCCCCAGGGCCACTTCGCGGCCGCCCTCATCGACCAGTGCGGACTGAAGGGGCTCACTGTGGGGGGAGCCCAGGTGTCTGAGAAGCACGCGGGCTTTGTGGTCAATCGGGGCGGAGCCACCTGCGACGACGTTTTGGAGCTGGTGGACCAGGTGCGCCGCCGGGTGCGGGAGCAGACCGGCGTGGAGCTGGAGCTGGAAATCAAAATTCTGGGCGAGCAGGAATAAACAGAGCTGAACAGAGATAAAGGGCGTGGAGACATGGAATTTGTGATCATATCCGGGCTGTCCGGGGCGGGAAAGAGTAAGGCGGCCTCCTTTATGGAGGACATGGGCTTTTTCTGTGTGGACAATCTGCCCACCCCGCTGATCCCAAAATTTGCTGAGCTGGGCATGGCGGGCAGCGGGGAGTACGACCGGGTTGTGCTGGTCACGGATGTGCGCTCAGGCGCTACCTTTGAGGGGTTGTTTCAGGCGCTGGATGAGCTGGAGCGGATGAAGTGTGCCTACCAGATCCTCTTTATGGACGCCGACGATGATACCATCATCAAACGCTACAAGGAGACCAGGCGCAGCCACCCGCTGGCTGGGGAGTGCAGCAGCCTGGAGGAGGCCATCGCCCTGGAGCGGAAGATGCTCCGGCCCCTGCGGGAGCGGGCGGACCATGTGCTGGACACCTCGTCCATGCCAACCGCCAAGCTGAAGGGGGAATTGCAGCTGCGCTTTGCCAGAGGGCGGAAGGCGGACAGCGGGATGGACGTGCAGGTCATGTCCTTCGGCTTCAAGCACGGGCTGCCCCGGGAGGCCGATCTGGTCTTTGACGTGCGCTTCCTGCCAAACCCCTACTACGACCCCAAGCTGCGCTCCCTGACCGGCCTGGACCAGGGGGTGCGGGACTATGTCTTTTCCAACGGCCAGGCCGAGGAGTTCCTGAAGCGGCTGAACGATCTGCTGGACTACCTGCTCCCAAAGTATGTGGAGGAGGGCAAGACCGCCCTTGTGGCGGCGGTGGGCTGCACCGGCGGACATCACCGCTCGGTGGCCATCGCCCACGCCCTGGCTGAGCACATCCGGACCTGTGGTTTCCAGGTCCGGGAGAATCACCGGGACCTGGGCAGAATGTGAACAATCAGAAGGGAACACAGGGGAAGGAAGGCGGTCTTGTGTCCATTCAAATTCCAGATTCAAAACAGTGGGAATGCGGCCCCAAGGTGGTGGTCATCGGCGGGGGAACCGGCCTGTCCACCCTGCTGCGGGGTTTGAAGCGATATACCAAAAATCTCACCGCCATTGTGGCGGTTTCTGACGACGGCGGCGGCTCGGGGGTTCTGCGCCGGGACCTGGGCATCCCCCCACCGGGGGACGTGCGCCACTGCATGGAGGCCCTGGCCAACACGGAGCCTATTATGGAGCGGCTGCTGGCCTACCGCTTTACCGGCGGCTCCCTGGCGGGACAGTCTCTGGGCAACCTGATCCTGGCCGCCCTGAGCGGGATCACCGGCTCCTTTGAGGAGGCGGTGGCCCAGATGGGCCAGGTACTGGCCATCACCGGGCGCATCCTGCCGGTGACCGGAGCCAATGTGGCACTGGAGGCCGTCTTTGAGAACGGCACACGGGTGGTGGGCGAGTCCAAGATCTGCGACTTCAAAAAGAGCCAGGACTGCCGGATCGACCATGTGCGGCTCATCCCGGAGCACCCCGCTGCCCTGCCGGAGTCCCTGCACGCGGTGGAGGAGGCGGACATGGTGGTGCTGGGGCCGGGCAGCCTTTACACCAGCGTGATTCCCAATCTGCTGGCGGAGGGGATGTCCGCCGCCCTGGAGCGGAGCCGGGCCTGGAAGGTGTATGTGTGCAACATTATGACCCAGGACGGGGAGACGGAGGGCTACACCGCCGCCGACCACCTCCAGGCATTGCTGGACCACGGCCTGCCCGGCATGGTGGATCTGTGTCTGGCCAACAGCACGCCGGTGGACCCGGCCCTGCTGGAGCGGTACCGGGCGGAAAACGCCGTGCCCCTGGTGGTGGACCGGGACCGGGTGGAGGCCATGGGCCCCCAGCTGGTGGAGCGGGATGTGGCCGCCAGAGGGGAGAATTATGCCCGCCACGATCCGGACCGGCTGGCCCGGACGCTGATGGAGCTGTATCAGGATCGGACGGTCCGGATCTTCCGGGGGCCGTCCCGCTATATTTTGGAGAAATAGGTGAGAAGATGAGTTTTTCCGGGGATGTGAAAACGGAGCTGTGCCGGGTGGGCCTGAACCGGCGCTGCTGTGCCCGGGCGGAGGTCTACGGCGTGCTGCTCTACTGCAACACCTTCAACAGCCGGGAGATCCGGGTGGTCACGGAGAACGACGCCTTTGCAAGGCGGCTGCCTCAGCTGTTCAAAAAGGCCTTCCACCTCTCCCTGCCCCGCCTGCCGGAGGGGGAGGGAAAGCGGGCTTTTGTCATCCGGGACCCGGAGAGCCTGGCCGTCATCCATGAGGCCTATGGAGCGGAGCCCGAGGTGCTGGCTCACCACGTCAACTTCGCGGTGCTGGAGGAGCCCTGCTGCCGGGCCGCCTTTTTCCGGGGGGCCTTTCTGGCCGGGGGCTCGGTGACCGACCCCCAGAAGGGCTACCACCTGGAGCTGGAGACCTCCCACCTCCACGTCAGCCGGGAGGTGCCCGCCCTGATGGCGGAGGCCGGCTTTGAGCCCAAGGAGACCAAGCGCAAGTCCAACTACGTGGCCTACTTCAAGCGCAGCGGGACCATTGAGGACTTCCTCACCGCCATCGGCGCGCCGGTGGCCGCCATGGAGGTGATGAACGCCAAGCTGGAGAAGAGCCTCCGGGGCGGCGTGAACCGGCGGGTCAACTGCGACGCCGCCAATTTGGACAAGGTGGTGGAGGCCGCCCAGAGCCAGATCGAGGCCATCCGCCGCCTGGAGCGCAGCGGAGCGCTGGAGGGGCTGGCGGACAAGCTGCGGGAGACCGCCCAGCTGCGGCTGGAGTACCCGGAGGACACCCTGTCCCAGCTGGCCCAGCGCTGCGACCCGCCCATCACCAAATCCGCATTGAATCACCGATTGAGAAAGCTGGTCGAGCTGGCCCAGACCCAGGGGGCCGGCGGGACGGCTGCGGAGTGACCGCCGTCTGACCACCAGAGGAGAATTATGTCCGTAATCTGCTACCTGTTGGCCGGATTGGCCAACCTGTTTTGGCGCGCCAGGGGGGACGCCCTGGAGCTGGAGACCCAGCTGGTCATCCCGGTGCTGACTGTGGCGCTGCTGTGGCTGGGGACCTGCCTGACCCCGCCCAGGCGGCGCCCGGGGGCCAGAAGGGCCGTGCTGTGGGTGATTTTGCTCTACTACCTGGCCATCTTGTCCGCTCTGCTGTTTTTCGGCGGCCTGTTCCACCTGGACCGGGCCTGGGGCGGGGCGGTCAATCTGGAGCCCTTCCACACCATCCGCAATTTTATCCGCCACTATCGGCGCACTGGCAGTCTGTCCAGCCTGTCCAACCTGCTGGGCAATGTGGTGCTGATGATCCCCCTGGGGGTGCTGCTGCCGGTGATGTTCCGGCCCATGCGCCGGTGCTGGCTGTTCCTCCCCCTGGCCGCGCTGATCGCGGTGGGGGTGGAGTACCTCCAGTGGCGCACCGCCACCGGTGTGGCCGACGTGGATGATTCCATTTTGAATTTCGCAGGCGCAGCCGGCACCTATATCCTGACCCGGCTGTGTCAGATGACCTGCGGCGCGGTCCGCGCCCGCCGGGAGCCGCCTCAAACCACAGACTAAAGAGATAGGAGGGACCACAGTGTCCTTTGTCCATTTGCATCTGCATACCGAATTTTCCCTGCTGGACGGGGCCTGCCGGATCAAAAACCTGGCCGAGCATGTGAAGTCCCTGGGCCAGGAGGCGGTGGCCATCACCGACCACGGCGTCATGTACGGAGTGATCGACTTCTACCGGGCCTGCAAGGCGGCGGGGGTCAAGCCCATCATCGGCTGTGAGGTCTATGTGGCCCCCCGCACCCGCTTTGACAAGGTCCACGAGCTGGACGCCGAGGCCCGCCACCTGGTGCTGCTGTGCCGGAACGAGGAGGGCTACCGCAACCTCTCCTACATGGTGTCCCAGGCCTTCCTGGAGGGCTTTTACATCAAGCCCCGGATCGACATGGACCTGCTGCGCTCCCACAGCGGCGGCCTGATCGCCCTGTCCGCCTGTCTGGGCGGCGAGATCCCCAGAAAGCTGATGGACGGGGACTACGAGGGGGCGAAAAAGACGGCCCTGGAGATGCGGGAGATCTTTGGGGAGGACGGCTACTACCTGGAGCTCCAGGACCACGGCATCCCGGTCCAGCGGCAGGTGAATGCCGGGATCATACGGCTCCACGAGGAGACGGGCATCCCCCTGGTCTGCACCAACGACGCCCACTATCTGCGCCGGGAGGACGCGGAGACTCAGGATGTGCTCATGTGCATCCAGATGGGCAAGACCCTGGATGACCCCGGACGGATGAAGTTTGAGACCCAGGAGTTCTATGTGAAGAGCGAGGCCGAGATGGCCGCCCTCTTCCCCGACCACCCCGAGGCCCTGGAGAACACCGCCAAAATCGCCCGGGCCTGCAACGTGGAATTTGAGTTCGGCAAGTATCACCTGCCCCACTTCAAGCTCCCAGAGGGCTGGACGGACGGGGACGCCTACTTTGAAAAGCTCTGCATGGACGGCTTCGCCTGGCGCTACCCGGACCAGCCGCCGGAGTACCTCAAGCAGCTGCGCTACGAGATGGACATGATCCGGAAGATGGGCTTTGTGGACTACTTCCTCATTGTGTCCGACTTCATCGCCTACGCCAAAAACAACAAGATCCCGGTGGGCCCGGGCAGAGGCTCGGCCGCCGGCTCCATGGTGTCCTACTGTCTGAACATCACCAACCTGGACCCCATGAAATACAGCCTGTACTTCGAGCGCTTCCTCAACCCGGAGCGGGTGTCCATGCCCGATATCGACATCGACTTCTGCATCCGCCGCCGCCAGGAGGTCATCGACTATGTGAACCGGAAGTACGGAGAGGACCATGTGGCCCAGATCGTCACCTTCGGCACCATGGCCGCCCGGGCGGCCATCCGGGACGTGGGCCGGGTGATGAACGTGCCCTACGCCGAGGTGGACGCCCTGGCCAAGCAGGTGCCCACCACCCTGCACATCACCCTGGAGGAGGCCCTGAAGCTGTCCAAGCAGCTCAAGGAGTCCTACGACCAGGACCCCAAGGTGAAAAAGCTCATCGACACCGCCATGGCCATCGAGGGCATGCCCCGGAACACCTCCACCCACGCCGCCGGCGTGGTCATCACCAGCCGCCCGGTGAGCGACTATGTGCCCCTGGCCACCAACGACGGCCTGCCCGTCACCCAGTATATCATGACCACCCTGGAGGAGCTGGGCCTGCTGAAAATGGACTTTCTGGGCCTGCGCAACCTGACCATCCTGGACGACGCCACCAAGCTGGTGCAGATGAAGGAGCCGGGCTTCACCATGGACCAGATCCAGGAGAACGACCCGGCCGTGATGAACATGCTCTCCGAGGGGCGCACCGCCGGTGTGTTCCAGATGGAGTCCGCCGGCATGACCGGCGTGTGCGTGGGCCTGAAGCCCCAGACCATTGAGGATATCACCGCCATCATCGCCCTCTACCGCCCCGGCCCCATGGACTCCATACCCCGGTTCATCGCCTGCAAGCACGACCCGGGCAACATCCGCTACAAGCACCCCTCCCTGGAGCCCATCCTGTCCAACACCTACGGCTGCATCGTCTATCAGGAGCAGGTCATCCAGATTTTCCAGAAGCTGGCCGGCTACTCCCTGGGACAGGCCGATATGGTGCGCCGGGCCATGTCCAAAAAGAAGCTCAAGGACATCCAGCGGGAGCGGCAGGCCTTTCTCCACGGGGACCCGGAGCGCGGCATTGCCGGCTGCGCCGCAAACGGCATCCCCCAGTCGGTGGCCGAGAGCATCTATGACGAGATCACCGACTTTGCAAACTACGCCTTCAACAAGGCCCACGCCGTGTGCTACGCCGTGGTGGCTTATCAGACGGCCTGGTTCAAATACTACTACCCCAAGGAATATATGGCCGCCCTGCTCACCTCGGTGCTGGACTCCAGCGACAAGGTGGCCGGGTACATCGCCGAGTGCAAGGAGTGGCACATCGCCCTGCTGCCCCCCGACATCAACCAGTCCCGCTCCGACTTCACCGTCAGCGAGGAGGGCATCCGCTTCGGCCTGGCCGCCGTGAAGGGGGTGGGCCCCGGCTTTATCGCCGGTCTGCTGGAGGAACGGGAGAAAAACGGCCCCTTCCGGGACTTTATGGACTTCTGCGACCGGATGTTCAGTCTGGACCTGAACCGCCGGGTGGTGGAGAGCCTGATCCGCTGCGGGGCCTTTGACAAGATGGGCCACCGCCGCTCCCAGCTGATCCAGGTCTTTGGACAGGTGCTGGACGGCATCTCCGCCAGCCGAAAGCGGAACCTGGAGGGCCAGCTGGACCTGTTCGGCGGCGGGGACACGGTGCAGGACAGCGGACTGCCCCCCCTGGTGCTCCCGGACATCCCGGAGTTCACCCCCGAGGAGCTGATGACCATGGAGCGGGAGACCACGGGACTCTATCTGTCCGGCCACCCCATGGACCAGTACCGGGAACAGGCCAGGGCCCGGGGGGCGGTGACCATCGGCGCCATTCTGGCCGATCTGGACCGTGAGGAGGGACCGGAGCGCTACCGGGACGGTCAGACCGTGACCATTGCCGGAGTCATCTCCACCTACAAGACACGGACCACCCGGAACAACAGTCTGATGGCCTATGTGACCCTGGAGGATGACACCGCCTCCATGGAGCTTTTGTGCTTCTCCCGGGTGCTGGACCAGAGCGGGGGCTACATCCGCAGCAACGCCGCCGTGCTGGCTACCGGAAAGATCTCCGTGCGGGACGAGAAGGAGCCCCAGCTGATGGTGGACAGCATCGTCCCCCTCAGCGGCCTGGAGCTGCCGGGCGAGGAGAAAACGGGCGGGGAGCAGAAGCTCTACCTGCGCCTGCCCAGCCGGGAGGACCCCAGGATGCGCAAGCTCAAGCTGGTGCTGTCCATGTTCCCCGGCCAGGACCAGGTGGTGCTCTACTTCGAGGACTGCAAAAAACGGGTGGGGACCCGCTGCGGCATCCATCCCGCCCTGCTGGAGGACCTGCGGGAGCGGCTGGGTGAGCAGAATGTGGTGCTGAAATAACCGGGAAAGAAGGGAGAAGCAATGAAAAAATTGAAAACTGTGCTGTTCCATCGCTCGGTGCTGGTGGGTCTGTCCCTGCTGGCCCAGGTGGCGATCCTGGCGGTGGTCATCCTCTTTTTCTCCGAGCACATGGCGGTTTTTTACTGGAACTGCATCCTGGTCAGCGTGCTGGCCACCCTATGGATCCTGACCCGGGACATGGAGTCGGCCTATAAAATCGCCTGGCTCATCCTGATCCTGCCCCTGCCGGTGTTCGGCGGACTGTTCTATCTGCTGGTGGGTGGCAGCGGTGTGACCCGCTACGCCCGGCAGAAGCTGGAGGGAATCGACCAGCGCAGCCGGGACACCCTGAGCGATGACCTCCAGGCGGAGCAGCTGATGGAGCTTAATCAGGATGCGGGCGGACAGGCCCGCTACATGGAAAAATATGCCTTCTGCCCGGTGTATACCAATACCGAGACCGAGTATTTTCCCCTGGGTGATCTGGCCCAGGCCAGGATCCTGGAGGAGCTGGAAAAGGCCGAGCACTACATCTTTCTGGAATTTTTCATCATCCACGAGGGGGAGTTCTGGAGCAGCATCCTGGAGGTGCTCAAGCGCAAGGCCGCCGAGGGTGTGGATGTCCGCCTGCTCTACGATGACTTTGGCTGCATGTACACCCTGCCCGGACACTACGACAAGCGGATGGAGGAGCTGGGCATCAAGTGCCGGGTCTTTGGCCGGCTGGTGCCCGTGGTGTCCATCCGCCAGAACAACCGGGACCACCGCAAGCTGCTCATTGTAGACGGCAAGGTGGGTATGACCGGCGGCATCAATCTGGCCGATGAGTACATCAACCGGAAGGAGCGGTTCGGCCACTGGAAGGACAGCGCTATTTTCCTGCGGGGAGAGGGCGCCTGGTCCATGACCGTGATGTTCCTGAGCATGTGGGACCACTGCAGCGACTGGCATGAGGATTACGACCTCTTCCGCCCCGCCCTGACGGAGAAACGGACCGGCGGCGGCTGGGTCCAGCCCTACACCGACAGTCCGCTGGACCGGGAAAAGGTGAGCTGGACGGTGTACCTCAATATGTTCTCCCGGGCAAGAAAGTCCATCTACGTCACCACCCCCTACCTCATCATTGACGAATCCATCAATGCCGCTTTGTGCAACGCAGCCAAGGCCGGAGTGGATGTGCGGATCATCACCCCCCACATCCCGGACAAGCCCATGGTGTTCCAGGTGACCAGGGCCCACTATCCGCCCCTGCTGGAGGCCGGTGTGCGTATCTACGAGTACACCCCGGGCTTCATCCACGCCAAGAACTGCGTGGTGGACGGCATCTATGCCACCGTGGGCACCGTGAATCTGGATTACCGCAGCCTGTTCCTCCACTTTGAGGACGGCGTTTGGATGTATGACACCCCCTGCATCCAGGAGATCCAGCGGGATTTCCTGGAGACCATGGAAAAGAGCGAGGAGGTCACCCTCCGCCGGACCCGCCGCCTGAGTATCTTCGGACGGCTGTACCGGGCCGTGCTGCGCGTGTTTGCCCCGCTGATGTGAGAAAATACGGCTTGTCCCCAGCTGTGGGAGCCGTCATCCTTGGCAAAACAGAAACGGTCCCGCCTGCTGACGCAGGCGGGACCGTTTGTTATGTCTCGGGGGTATCGTCCAGGGCGGACATGATCTGATGATAGAACTGCTGGGGCCGCTGCTTGAAGCGGGACACAAGATCCTCGCCCCGGGCACAGGTGGGGGAGAAAACCTGCATATCCAGCAGGGGACCGCCGTCGTCGGAAAAACATAGGCGGACTGTACAGGTGCCGTCCGGGTGGGGGGTCAGGGAGGCCTGGACCTGCTGCTCCCGGCGCAGGGCGTCGTTGACACGGACCAGATTTTCGTCGCAGTGCCGGCGCACAGAAAAGGGCAGGCTGCTCTCGCAGATCTCACTGTTGTGACGGCCCTTATCCGTGATGGAGTAGCGCTCGTTCTCCAGCACCAGGTGTTCTGTCTCAACCAGGTCGTTGACCACCTGGGTCAGGGAGAAATAGTCCACACCGGCATCACACAGGGCCAGCTCCAGGAGCTGAAAAAATGTAACAGGCGCGGCGACGCGGGACATGATATACAGAACCAGCAGCTTCAGATCCAGCTCATCCTGAATAAAACCAACACGGGCCATGGAATCACGCTCCTCTCTGGATAAATAGTATCTTCTTTATAGCATAACAGAAAATGAGAAAAAGAACAAGAGGAAAGAGGGGAATTATGTAGCCGCCAAAAGGCGGCTGGGGTCACATGATGTGTTCCTCGGCGCAGTTGTCTACAACCCGTACCCCCATCTCGTCCACAGGCGCGACGGGGAAACGGGCAATGCTGACATCATCAAATTTGCTGCACAGCCGTTTTTCCGGACTGAGACGCAGATCGTCCGCTGACGGTCCGGACAGGTTCTGCTGCTTCTGAGCCATATAATCACCCCCTGACAGTATGCCCCAAAGCCGCACGACTTACTGTACTGATTTTAAAGAAGATAGGAGCACCGAATGGCGGTTCAATCATAGAATGTGGTGGTAACAAACCAACCTGACGGGACCGCGCCGGAGGCCGACCCCGTCTGAGCCATCCAATCAAAGGAGGTACCAACATGGCTGATAAGGTCATGCCCGGCCCCGTGAATGAAGATCGCTGCATTCGGGAGGCCGTGTGTATACACACGAAGAAAATTTTTGATTCCTGCCGCGACAAGGACTGCGTCGAGGATCTGCGGGTCTATCCCTGCCGGGAGTCCCAGGAGGTCATTGACCGCGCCCAGTCCGTCAAGGCGGGAACTGCCCGTCTGCTGTGGGCCAGCGTGGATGTCCAGCCGGTCAACTTCAACAGGGGCTTCTACACCGTGGATGTACGGTATTATTACTATATCACCGCTGACGCCTTCGTTGGGGCCGCCCGGCCCGTGGAGGTGAGTGGCCTGGCCGTCTTTGACAAGCGGGCTATCCTCTTTGGCAGCGAGGGCAGCGCCAAGGTGTTCTCCTCCCAGATGGGGGAGAGCAGTCCCTGCGGGGACGGTCTGCCCACCGCGGTGGTAGAGACGGTGGACCCCATCATTCTGAATATGAAGCTGGTGGATGTGTGCCAGTGTAGTCACTGTGATTGTCCCATCTCCGAGATCCCCTGTCAGGTCCGGGAGGCATTCAGCGACGAGATCTGTTTCGGCGGGGAAGAGCATCGTCTGTATGTGACCCTGGGCCAGTTCTCCATCATCCGTCTGGAGCGGGACACCCATCTGCTGATGCCTGTGTATGACTACTGTATGCCTGAGAAGGAGTGCACCTGCGGGGACTTCCCTGTTGAGGACCCCTGTGAGGCATTCCGGCAGGTGAAATTCCCGGTGAATGAATTTTTCCCGCCCAACAGCATCTGTAATGGAGAGGGCAGCCATGGAGGCTGCGGCTGTTGACCCAGCGAGGAGCCTGAGCGCGGCCCCGTCCGTTCAAAAAGACGGACGGGGCCTTTATAAACGATAAAATTGTGGGTTGGTGTATAGAAATGTACAGTAAATTCAGTGGAAATCGCAGGGGTAGAGGGCCGGTACAAAAGTAAAAGGAGGAATGGGATGAGAAAACAAATGAAACGGGTCCCCAAGGGGAATCCGATGAGAGGTGTCAGCGAGCAGAGATGGAGATGAGAATCACCGCAGATCAGGTGGTGCAGCTGGCCGCTCTGCTGGGGGGACTCTCCGCGATCGGAGGCCTGGGGGTTTCGGCGTATCGCTTTTACGTCCGGCAGAAGCTGCAGGACCGGGAGCTGAGCGCCATTCGCTCGGAGCTGGTGCTGCTGTGCCATGGGGTGAAGGCCTGTTTGCAGGGGCTGTCCGAGCAGGGGTGCGACGGGCCGGTCCACGACGCGCTGAACCGACTGGATAAGCACCTGAACAAGGCGGCCCACAGAGGGGAGGACCTCTGATGGAGAAACGGCGGTGTGGTCAGCGGCTGTGGTCAGTGACCCGGATCATCTTTGTGACCACCCAGATATCGGCACTCGTCTGGGTGTTCCTGAGCTATGGCATTGCCATATACGCGGTCCTTTGCCTGGGACAGGTATATACCATGGCCGAGTTATCTGAACCTGCGATCCACACAATCCTGGGTGTGGGGACCCTCAAAGTGCTGGAAAATATTTTTGAGCACAACAATGGCCCCATCTTCGGATACAGCGAGGGGGGAGAAAATGGAGCAGCTGATCAGCCGGCTGATGGCCCTGCTGTCGGTCAAATCTCTGGTGACCATGATCCTGACCATCGTCTTTGCAATCAAGACGATGGGAGGTGAGATCGGTCAGGATTTCATGACGATTTACGCCATGATCATCGCATTCTATTTTGGCACGCAAGGTAGCAAAGGCAAGGATAGAGACTACGAACAAATGATGAGAAAAAAGGAGAAAAAGAAATGATGATGCAGTATGCAAAGCTGACTCCCACTCTGTGGGAAATCGGAAAGCAGGAGGAAGTGGATCTGGGCAACATTGCCTGGCCCATGCTGGAGGAGTGTATCCGAAAGGGAAAGGCGATGTACAAGGGCGCCAATGGTCCCATTGAGGATCTGGTCCCCGACTACGAGGCACTGAAAAAGATTCGGGAGAAGGAGTCCTGCGACGAGGAACGCCGCTTCTTCATCAAGGCCTGGCAGGGAAAGTACAAGACCCTGTGTGAGCTGTTCCGTGACAGGAAGTACCTGGACATGATCGTCCTGGTGGGCGGCGAGATGGCAAGGCTGGCTGCTACCGAGGGCCCCGAGGAGCGGGAGCGCTACGAGCGGCACAAGAGAGAACTGGAAGAGCTGGCGAAAAAGTGGAAAGCTGAGCATAAAGCTGAGCATTAAGTCAGAAATTGCAGGGGGCGGGCGGACAGCCCGCCCCCTTTTTTTAGGAGATGAGTGCTTGAATGTAAGGGAGAAGGTACTGGAGCTGGCGCGGAAGGAGCTGGGGACCCGGGAGTTTCCGCCCGGCTCCAACGACGTGAAGTATAACACCGACTATTACGGAGGCCGGGTCCAGGGTGGGAAGTACCCCTGGTGCTGTGTGTTTTTGTGGTGGATATTCCGGGAATTAAAATGCTCGGAATTGTTCTTTGGAGGAAAACGGACGGCTTACTGCCCCGCCCTGCTGATCTACCACAGGAGCAAGGGGCAGTCTGTTGCAGGCGATTATCAGCCAGGCGACATTGTGTTTTTTAATTTTAATGGGGGATCTTCCGCCCAGCACGTGGGACTGTGTGAGAGCTGGGACGGCCGATATATCACTACCATTGACGGAAACACCGGCGTGGGCAAGGAGGCCAACGGCGGTGCGGTGATGCGCCGCCGCCGGGAGAAAAAATATATTGTGGGTGCGGTACGTCCCGCTTATGGAGAGGAGAGCAGTATGACGAAGGAAGAAGTAAAACAGATCGTGCGGGAGCTGGAGAAAGAGCGTGAGCATCGAAAACCGGATCCCGCCTGGGGCAGCGAGGCGCGGGACTGGGCGGTCCAACAGGGACTGTTTGTGGGAAATGGACAGGGAGAACTTCAGTGGGAGGCTCCTGTGACGCGCAATCAGCTGGCCACGATCCTCTATAAAATGAACAAGCAGCAATAAAAAAAGGCAGCTGTGTTTTACACAGCTGCCTTTTTTTATTTGGTCAGTGGATCAAATTGGATTATTCGTAATACTCCACCGCGTCAAAGGCGCCGATGGCATCGCACACATCGCACACGTCGGGGCGGGTCTCAAAAATCTGTCCGCAGAACTGGCAGCGATAGCCGGTCTTTTTCTGTCTCTGCACGGGCTCCTGGCTGGGGGAGTCGTCGGCGGAAACCGCGCCGGGGTTCTTCTTATACAGCTCGGCCAGCAGGGTCATAAAGCGGTTCTCGTGGCTGCGCTCGATGTTGGCAACATGCTCAAACATGATGGCGATGTCCTCCAGACCCTCCTCACGGGCCTGCTGGGCAAACTTGGGGTACATGTTGCTCCACTCGCTGTATTCGCCGGAGGCCGCAGTCATCAGGCAGTCGCGGGTGGACTCGGGCTTGCCGAAGAGCAGCTCGAACCAGAACTTGGCGTGGGTCATCTCGTTGCGGGCCATCTCCTCAAAGGCCTGGGCAACCTTCTCATCGCCGTTCTTGCGGGCGGCCTGTGCGAAATAGGTGTACTTGTTGCGGGCAATGGATTCGCCGGCCAGGGCCGCGCGAAGATTTTCAGCAGTTTTGGTGTTTTTCAGTTCCATAGAAGTTCTCCTCACTTGGGCGGCTACGGCCCATATTTATGTAGAATATTGCGGATATCTTATACCGCGTCCGGAGAGACGGTACGACGGAAATAAAAAATGAATAAAACGACACTGGATCAGTGTCGTTTTATCCTGGAGCTGGTGGTGGGAATCGAACCCACAACCTTCTCATTACGAGTGAGATGCTCTGCCATTGAGCCACACCAGCATGACGTCTTAATGATAGAAATCGCTATTCATTATACCTGGAAACAGATAGCACGTCAAGAGGAAAGCGAATAAATTCCAGAGGCGGAATGTGATTACTTTATGAGCGCAGGGGCTGCAGGGGGATATTCGGCAGGAAAAAGCAGGAATAAAGAAGAATTATGCTGAAATCATAGGTAATTCTTACCTTGCGTAAAAGAGAAAAAAAGAATATAATAAGATTATTCTCTATATATGCTAAGAGTACGGAGAATCCGGGAATCATCACATATGATGGTCAGACAAAGATACATGATTGATTGAATATGGAAGAAGAAAGATCCGATGATCCAGGCTGCGGCCTTCAATGAGTCCCATATATAAGTGTACACATGGACGGAATTCGGCACAGCATGGTATTTATCTGTGCTGGAAATAAGATGGAGCATCGAATCAAAATTATAGGAGGAATCTGATGAATGATCCCTGCAGAGCCACACTGTTTGATTTGAACACCGACCATATTGCACGGGTTGATTACGTTGAGATGGATGGGCTATTCTATCTGATCAATTTCAAGGGTGTGGGTGGAGCATATCCCAAACAGGTATTTATTCTTTTGGATGGATCTGACACACCGTTTCTGATTTCGTTGTTTGAGCTGCACGGAGAGGATGGAGCCCCCGAGGGCAGCGAGCTGGTGGGGCGGAGAATCGTCCCCGACTGCCACGAAAATGTGCGCCGGGATGTGCGGGTCCCCGTTGTAATGGATATCAAGGTGAGCAGTCCGGCCTTTCCCAAGGCAAAACAGGCACAGATGCGGAACCTGAGCTCGTCCGGCCTCATGTTTGTTTCCGATGAGGTCTATGAGAAGGATGCAGTTTTGTCCCTGACAATTCCGATCACTGAGCCGCCGATTCAGCTTGCTGCTGTTGTAAAAAACAAGATCCCGATCCGATCCGGGATGGTGCAGAACACCATAGGATACGGATGTATGTTTGCCATCATTGACCAGAAAACAGAGAGTAAGATCCGACAGTTTGTATTCCAACAGGAACTGCTACGGCGAAGAAATGCGTCGTATGATTAAGGAAGGATTACAAAAACATTATGAAGTCAGTCGTTAAGGCCGAACTTAATTTCAACCAGAGACAAGTGGACCTGTGCGAGCTTACGAGAGAGGTGTGGCGCCGTTATTTTACTGGCACAGGGGAGGAAATCCAGGAGTTTGAGACCATGCTGGCCCCGGACTGTGTGATTATCGGAACAGGCGAGCATGAGTTTTACAGGGACAGAGCCACATTCGTTTCGGAACTTGCGGAGGCGATGGAGGAACGCCAGAGCATCAAGTTCATCCTGCGCAAATTTTGGGCCGCTGAGAATTGCATTGCTGAGGACATCCGGCTGGTCTATGGGGAGGCGGATGTGACCGGCGAGATCGCCGATGGGCGGGCGAGCTTTGATATGGACACCCACTATTCCCTCCTCTACAAGTACACTGGGGAGAAATGGAGCATCCTTCACCTGGTCCAGTCGATCCCCAGCCGGGACCAGAAGGCCGGCGAGTATTTCCCCAAGGCGCTGATCGGTCAGATCGAGCAGGCGTGGGAGCACGCGGACAAGATGACTGAGCTGGCACAGACAGACAGCCTCACCGGACTGATGAACCGGAGCGCCTTTGAAGCCAAGCTCCAGGCGTACCGGGACAAAGACTGCGTGACCGTGATGGCCTATGTGGATCTGGACAATTTTAAAAAGGTCAATGATACCTTTGGCCATACAGCCGGAGATCTGGTCCTGAAAAAAGCCGCAGAGCTCATGAAGGGTGTGTTCCGGAAGGAGGATTCCATCGCCAGGCTGGGCGGAGATGAATTCTGCATATTTCTGGAGATCAAGCAGGAATTCCCGGGACTGAAACAGCTGGTTTGTGAGAAAATGGAAAGCCTGATCAGTAAGGTGCCCATCCATGTATGCGAAGGCGACCGTGAGATTAGGGTCACCTTCTCCATCGGCGTCTGCGTTGACAGGCTCGGCAGCGGCACAACAACGGACGATGTGCTTGAAATTGCGGACAATGCCATGTATGAGATCAAAAAGAGCGGAAAAAACGGCGTGTGCATCTGTATGAAAAATGAACCCACCCTGCGCTTTGATGGAAACCAGAAACGGGGCGGCGGGTGCCATATACAGTTGAACCCGCAGATAGATTAAGCGGAGCGGCCGATGGCATATGCCATCGGCCGCTTTTTTATGGGTTCAGTTGGATTCTCCGCTGGCATCGCCCAGAGCTTCACACTGACGGACGGTGACCTTCCGGTCAAAGCAGGAGAAGGCGGAGTCCACATGGGTCCGGGCGGGAGCGGGAGTCACGAGACTGACCAGCGGGACCAGGACAAGTCCGGCCAGCATACAGAATACCCCGGCGTGGATGGGAGAGCGGAGAATGGGCGGAAAGGCGGCAGGGCAAAGAATATTTGCCAGCATGACAACGCAGGAGAAGGAAAAGCTGACCGCGCAGGCCGCCGTGGAGGTGCGCTTCCAGTACAGACCGTAGAGGAAGGGGGCCAGGAAGGCCCCGGCCAGAGCACCCCAGCTGATACCCATGAGCTGGGCAATAAAGGTGACGTTGGAGCGGTACTGGATGATGGCCAGCACCACCGAGATGGAGATGAACAGGACGATGAGCAGGCGCATGACCCGGACCTGGCCCCGCTCGTCCATCTTCTTGAAGCAAGTCTCCTTCAGAAAGTCCAGGGTGAGGGTGGAGCTGGAGGCCAGCACCAGAGAGGACAGGGTGGACATGGAGGCGGACAGCACCAGGATAACCACAACAGCGATGATCAGGTCGGGGAGGGTGGACAGCATGGCGGGGATGATGGTGTCATAGCCCCCGGCGGCCACGTTGACCCGGTCGGCATACAGGCGGCCAAAGCCGCCCAGAAAGTAGCAGCCGCCGGCGACCACCAGGGCAAAGACGGTGGAGATGATCATTCCCTTGTGGACGGCGGTCTCGCTCTTGATGGCGTAGAATTTCTGCACCATCTGGGGCAGGCCCCAGGTGCCCAGTGAGGTGAGCAGCACCACACCCAGCAGGCCCACCGGGTCGGGGCCGAAGAAGGAGGCGAACACGCCGGGGGTGGAGGAGACAGCGGGATCGCTGACCTGGGCCAGACTGTCCAGAGCGGCCTGGAATCCGCCGTTGGTGCGCAGGACAGCCGCAATCACGGCACAGATTCCGAAAATCATAATGATGCCCTGGATAAAGTCATTGATGGCGGTGGCCATATAGCCCCCGGCGATCACATAGACGCCGGTGAGAATGGCCATGGCGATCACACAAACAGAGTAGTCCACCTGAAAGGCCATCCCGAAGAGACGGCTCAGACCGTTGTAGAGACTGGCGGTGTAGGGGATCAGAAAGAGAAAGGTGATGGCGGAGGCGGCCAGCTTCAGACGGCGGGAGCGGAATCGTTTTCCGAAAAAATCCGGCATGGTGGAGCTGTCCAGGTGCTGCGTCATAATACGGGTGCGGCGGCCCAGCACGGCCCAGGCCAGCAGAGAGCCCAGGATGGCATTCCCGATTCCGGCCCAGGTGGCGGCCACGCCGCACTTCCACCCGAACTGTCCCGCATAGCCCACAAAGACCACGGCGGAGAAGTAGGAGGTACCATAGGCAAAGGCGGTGAGCCAGGGGCCAACGCTCCGTCCGCCCAGGACGAAACCGCTCACATCGGTGGCGTGGCGGCGGCAATAGAGGCCAATGCCTATCATCACGGAAAAGAATATGAAGAGCATGGCGGTTTGGATCAGCATACGGATTCCTCCTATCAAAATATTTTGCGCGTTAAACTGTAACGCATAAAAGCGAAAAAGTCAAGCAAAACTTTTCAGACAAGTTCACAGGATGGATTTTCAGCACACAGAGGGATAAATCAGAAACAAAACGGAATATATAGACAGAATATAACTATAAGTATATAAAAAGGGCGAAAAAATGGATGAGACGGGGGAGAAGGGCCCCAAGAAATCAGAAAAAAACCGGCAGCGCAGGAGGGGAGAAAAATCGGAGAAATCTGGACAGTGGTGACACATTATGGTAGGATATGACCAAGATATGGAAAACGTAATGGTGATTCAGCCGTTGCGCAAAAAGAGAGGGGTACATGTATGGGACAGCAGCTGAGTAATTGGGGCGAGCGCATTCTGGAGTTGGCGCGGCCGGGGAGCAAACCGGCTCTGGAGGACGCCTATGTGTACCTGCGGGAGCATGAGGCCATGATGGATCAGCATGAGGCCAGGATGCTGAAACAGGGCCTGATATGGAAGCTGACCGGCGGGGACCGGAGGTCGGTGAAGATGATCCTCGGGCTGGGTCTGTTTGCCCTGCTGTCCGGCGGCGTGTTCAACAACCGTGTGCAGGATATGTTTGCGTTTCTGGGTAAAACCTTCCGGCCCTACATGTATATTGCGGTGGCCGTCCCTCTGCTGATCAATCTGATCTTGTCCATCGTTCAGCTGCGGCGCGGGGTGAAGATGCTCCGGATCGACAAGCTGATCGGACTGAGGAGAAACGGACAGGCGTACTGCGTCACAGCCCTGGCGGCTGTGCTGCTGGGGCTGTCGCTGCTCAAGCTGGTGCCCCTGGCACAGGACCTGCCCGCCGTCCTGCAAAAAAAATATGCCATCGGCGTGGTGACGGAGGAGCGGGTGGACGAGTGGGCCATCTACAATGCACTGATGTACCGGGGGATCCAGGAGCCCCTGGAAAATCCGCCCATTCCCTGGTGCCAGAACCCGCCCCGCTCGGCCCTGACCGCCGCCATCTTCTCAGATCCCTACAACCGCTCGATTTTTGAGATCAACGTCAACGACACCACCATGCGTATGAGCGGGCTCCAGTTTCATGTGATGGACATTCCTGACTACGATTCCCTCCCCTTTGTGATCGAATATCTCCCACACAGCAGGCTGGTGCTGTGGATTTCCGGCATCGGAGGTGACAGATCGTGAAGAAACGGTTCATGGCCACGCTCCCATTTCTGCTGGTGCTGCTGATGATTACGGTGGGCATGATCGCACAGGAGTCACCCATGGAGGGACTGTTCCTCCGGCTGGGCAGAGCCCCCGCCGTGGCGGGACTTTATGGGGAATATTGGGGAAAAACCATAGGTATGTGGCTCCTGGGGGCCGCCCCCATTGTACTGTTTCTCAGCTACCTTCTGGACCGCATTCGCAGTGCGGCAGGGGAGCGCATCAAAGAGGAGAAACCGCCGGAGTTTGCCGGGGTGGAGGAGCGGAGAGCCCACTACCTCAACGAGCTGAGTGCGCAGGAAAACAGGACGCGCACCCGGATCCCCACGGTGGCATACCATCTGACCATTGGCATCCTGCTGGCCCTGTACGCCGTTTTGGTGATCGGCATGCGTCTGCCGGACAAGGTGCAGGCCATCAGGGAGGACCTGGACCGCTATGAGGCCAATGACCCGGCAGTATATACGGGGATGCTGCGCCAGGTGGACAGGCCGGTGGTGGACGGGGCCAAGCGGGTGCCGGACCCCTACTACGTCTATTACAAGGGGGAGGAGTCCGCCTATTTCCGCTGCGCCAGGGACCTGCTCTCAGAGACCCAGCTCATGCAGGAGGCCTACACGGTCACCTACCTGCCCAACAGCATCACCGTCCTCTCCATTACCGACGGCGAGGGGGTGGTGCGCACGGAAGGCGCCCAGATCGAGCTTCCTGTCCCGGAGCACCACTGGCGCTACGGAGATCTGGCAATCCCTATCTGCGACCAGGTGGAGGGCTATGAGCAGCTGACCTTTGGGGGACAGCGCGCCTTCGACCTGCTCTATTCTCAGGTGTTCAGCGGCCGCGTGGACCGGGGGGAGGCCCGGACCAGGAGCTTTGAGCTGGCGGAGCCCATCCCCGCCCAGGAATTTCGGGCGGTGCTGGACCTGTACGAGGCGTCGGGGTGCCTGGAGCGCTACCCGAATTTCAAATACCGCACAGACGACAGCGGGACCGTCTCTGTGGCCTACTGCCAGCGGATCATCCGCACAGGGGGCGGGAGCGGGAGCGGCATCGTCATCATTCCGAACTGAGGGAAAACCCGAAGAAAGCCCGAAAAACTATATACGAATTGCTATAAAAGATTAATACAATACGAATTGAAATCAAATCTGCCCGGATTTTGGCAGAAAAAGGAGCCCCGGCGGACCGATCGGTCTGCCGGGGCTCCTTGTCTGCATGGTTCCGGAGCTGCTGCGGGAGCGGGGCGGCCGCCCCCTTATTTCCGCTGGGCCAGGGCCAGGGCCCGGTCTAGGATGGCGCCGGCGGCGTCCTCCTTGGACTGGAGGGGCAGCTCGGTCTCGTCGTCGGCGGTGATGAGGGTGATCACGTTGGTGTCAACCCCGAAGCCGGCTCCGGCCACCTTCAGATTGTTGGCGCAGATCATGTCCACCTTCTTCTTCTGGAGCTTGGCCCGGCTGTTGGCCACCATGTCCCGGGTCTCCATGGAGAAGCCGCAGATGACCTGCTCGGGCCGGCGGTGCTCACCCAGAAATTTCAGGATGTCCTGGGTGCGTTTCAGGGGGATGGACAGGTCGGCGTCCGACTTTTTGATCTTGTCGTCGCTGTACCCGGTGGGGGTGTAGTCCGCCACAGCGGCCGCCTTGAAGATAAAATCGGCCTCGGGGGCATGGCCAGCCACCGCCTCAAACATGTCTTGGGCGGAGACTACGGGGACAAAGTCCACGAAGGGGGGCTGCTCCAGTGCGGTGGGCCCGGAGACCAGGGTGACCTGAGCGCCCCGCAGCATGGCCATCCTGGCCAGGGCGTAGCCCATCTTGCCGGTAGAGTGGTTGGTGAGGTAGCGCACGGGGTCCAGGGACTCCTGGGTGGGACCGGCGGTGACCAATACCCGCTTGCCGGCCAGGTCGTGGGGGAGGGCGATGCGGCGCAGGATGTGCTGGACCAGGGTTTCAGGCTCAGGCATCTTGCCGGCCCCCACTGCTCCGCAGGCCAGACGGCCGGAGGCGGGGGCGATGACCTCCCAGCCGTAGCGGGTCAGGGTGGCCAGATTGTCCTGGGTCACCGGGTTCTCGTACATATTGGTATTCATGGCCGGGGCCACCAGCTTGGGGCAGCGGCAGGCCAGAATGGTGGTGGTGAGCATGTCATCGGCCAGGCCGTGGGCCAGCTTGGCGCACACATTGGCGGTGGCCGGGGCAACCAGCACCAGATCGGTGCGCTGGGCCAGGGCGATGTGCTCCACCTGGTGGCTGAAATTCCGGTCGAAGGTATCCACCATGGTCCGGTTGCCGGTGAGCTGTTCAAAGGTCAGCGGGGCAATGAATTTGGTGGCGTGCTCGGTCATAATGACCTCCACCGAGGCGTGGAGCTTGACCAGCGCGGAGGCCAGGGCAGCGGCCTTGTAGGCGGCAATGCCGCCGGTGACGCCCAGCAGGACGGTTTTTCCATTGAGCATATCAAAGATCCTCCCAGCCGGGCGCGCTGTGGCCGCCCGGTGATGTTTGGTCCATTATACCGACTTTTCCCGCCGATGTAAAGAAAGTTCCACATTTCCCGGCACCGTGGGGAAAAACTGCGGGATATTTGGCGGAGAAAGGCAAATAGGGGAAGATGTGCAAAGTATGTGTTAATCTTTTTCTTGCAAAGGGGAGGGACTTTCGTTATAATTTACCCGCGTGGACAGGGACCACTCTGTCCCAAAATATGCGCTGCATTCTAAAAAGAAGCGGCAGCAGGAGGTAATTGAATATGGAAAAGAAAAAAGACACACGCTGGATGGTTGCGCTGGCTATGCTGGCCGCAGTCCTGGTGGTCATGGGCGCAACGGGAATCGGATTTATCCCGCTCCCTGTGATCAAGGCGACTACCATGCACATCCCGGTGATCCTGGGTGCGGTCCTGCTGGGACCTGCCGCGGGCGCCATCCTGGGCGGTGTGTTTGGCCTGTGCTCCATGTGGGTCAATACCACGGCGCCCAGTCTGCTGGCCTTTGCCTTCTCCCCCTTTATGAGTACCACCGGCGTGGCGGGTGCCCTGAAGGCGGTGTGGATCGCGCTGGGCTGCCGCATCCTGATGGGCGCCATTGCCGGATGGGTCTGGGTCGGTCTGAAGCGGATCAAGGTCAATGACCTGGCTGCACTGCCTGTGGCTGCGGTGATCGGATCTCTGAGCAACACCATCCTGGTGATGGGAAGCATCTATGTTCTGCTGGCCCAGCAGTATGCCCAGGCGAAAAATGTGGCGGTCACTGCCGTGTTCGGCCTGGTGATGGGCACCATCACCGCGTCCGGTATCCCGGAGGCCATTGCCGCCGGCGTGCTGGTGACCGGCATCGGAAAGGCCCTGCTGCGGGTGACCCAGAAGAACACCGCGGCCGTTCGGAGCTAATTTATATTTCGTCAGTTTATGAGGTGAAGGCCATGCTTTTGGCTATTGATATTGGAAACACCAACATCGTGATCGGCTGTATTCACGACGATCAGATCAAATTCGAGGCGCGTATCGCAACCGACCGTACCCGCACCTCGGATCAGTATGGCGTGGAGATCAAGAACATGCTGGAGGCCTATGGCGTCAAAATGGAGGACATCCGCGACTGCATCATCTCCTCGGTGGTGCCCCCCGTGTTCAACTCGGTGCGCACCGGCGTCATCAAGGTCATCGGCAAGCAGCCCATTGTGGTGGGACCGGGCTTGAAAACCGGTCTCAACATCCATGTGGACGTGCCCTCTCAGGTGGGCAGCGACCGCATCGTCATCGCTGTAGCCGCCCTGGCCGAGTATGAGCCCCCGCTGATGCTCCTGGATCTGGGGACCGCCACCACCATCGAGATCGTGGAGCCGGGCAACACCTACATCGGCGGCGTGATCATCCCCGGTGTGCGCATCTCGGTGGACGCCCTGACCAGCCACACCGCACAGCTGCCCGGTATCAGCCTGGATAAGCCCAGACATGTGATCGGCAAGAACACGGTGGACTGCATGCGCAGCGGCATCATGTACGGTACTGCGGCTATGATCGACGGTATGATCCAGCGGATGGAGGAGGAGCTGGGACACAGCTCCACCCTGGTGGCCACCGGCGGGATGGCCCAGTTTATCGCCCCCCTGTGCAAGCGGGACATCATCCTGGAGAAGGATCTGCTGCTCAAGGGCCTGAACATTATCTACAAGAAGAACAAAAGATGATCTGAAAACAGAAGCGGACGGGATACCACATCCCGCCCGCTTTTTATCAGAAGGAGAGGGGAGAGAACCTGTGAGATCCTTGTGCAATGCGGGAAAACGGCTGTGGACCGGTGTGCTGGATCTGCTGTTTCCGCCCAAATGCCCCTTCTGTGCCCGGCTGCTGGAGCAGCCCGGGTCCATGCTCTGCGAGGACTGCCAGCGGACCCTGCCCTGGCTGGAGGGACGCGGCGGGGAGCGGGACGTACAGTTTGTCTCCCTGTGCGTCTCCCCCCTGGCCTACCGGGGGCTGGTGCGGGAGAGCATCCACCGATTCAAATTCTCCGGCCGCCAGTGGTACGCCAAGGTCTACGGTCAGCTGGTGGCCCAGTGCATCCGGGACCGGCTGGAGGGCCGCTATGATCTGGTGACCTGGGTCCCTGTCAGCGCCAAGCGCCGGCGGAAACGCGGCTATGACCAGGCATTCCTGCTGGCCCGGGCGGCTGTCGCCTGCCTGGGGACCGCACCCACCGCCACTCTGCGGAAGATCCGGAACAATCCGGCCCAGTCCGGGCTCCGGAGCGCCTCCGCACGCCGGGCCAACGTGATGGGAGCCTATGAGGTTTCAGACCCGGAGAAAGTGAGGGATAAGCGGGTTCTGCTCCTGGACGACGTGGTCACCACCGGCGAGACGCTGTCTGAATGTGCCCGGATGCTCCGTACGGCCGGGGCGGCCGATGTGGTGTGCGCCGCACTAGCCAGGGCCGGCGGAGGGACCCGCTGTGAGAACGGGGATATAAAGCCAGAAAAAAGCCCTTGATTCCGTGGAAATAACAGTTGAAAACAGGGAAAAGGCAGGATATAATACCATTAGGTTGTCTCTGATAATCGGAAATAAAACCCGGCTGATCCGGGAATAAGAATATAGGATGGATCAAAATGGTTAGTTTGTTTAGCAAGGATATCGGTATCGATCTGGGTACCGCCTCCGTTCTGGTATATATGAAGGGCAAGGGCGTTGTCCTCCGCGAGCCCTCCGTGGTGGCCATTGACAAGAACAGCGGCAAGCTGCTCAAGGTGGGCGAGGACGCCCAGGCCATGCTGGGCCGCACCCCCGGCAACATCGTGGCTATGCGCCCCCTGCGCGAGGGCGTCATCTCTGACTACGACATGACCGAGCGCATGCTGAAGGAGTTCATCAAGAAGGTGACCACCTTCAGCCTGTTTAAGCCCCGTCTGATCATCTGTGTGCCCTCCGGCATCACCGAGGTTGAGGAGCGCGCCGTCATTGACGCCGGCATCCAGGCCGGCGCCCGCCGGGTCTATCTGATCGAGGAGCCTGTGGCCGCCGCCATCGGCGCCGGCATCGACATCACCAAGCCCGACGGCCACATGGTAGTGGACATCGGCGGCGGCACCGCCGACGTGGCGGTCATCGCCCTGGGCGGCGTGGTGGAGTCCGCCTCCATCAAGATCGCCGGCGACAAGTTCGACGAGGCCGTCATCAAGTATATCCGCCGCAAGTATAACGTGCTCATCGGCGACCGCACCGCTGAGGAGCTGAAAATGACCATCGGCTGCGTGTTCCCCCGCCCCGAGGAAGTCACCATGGATATCAAGGGCCGCTGCCTGATGACCGGCCTGCCCCGTGAGTTCTCCGTGTCCTCCAGCGAGACCATCGAGGCCTTCGAGGAGGTCTCCAGCCGCATCCTGGAGGCCATCCACGCCGTGCTGGAGCGCACGCCCCCCGAGCTGGTGGCCGATATCTCCACCAACGGCATTATCATGACCGGCGGCGGCAGCCTGCTGTGGGGCTTTGACAAGCTGATCGAGTCCCACACCGGCATCGAGACCCATGTGGCGGAGGACGCCATCTCCTGCGTGGCCTACGGCACCGGCAAGAGCCTGGACAGCCTGGACACCATGCAGGACGGCACCATGAACCTGTCCCGCCGCAAGCAGATGAACTATTGATGAGACGAAAGGGAGCGGGCGCCCGGCGGCCGCTCCCTTTTTACATTACGGAAAGGAGAGCCCTATGCTGACATTTTTCTGTTACCCCAAATGCACCACCTGCCAGAAGGCCCGCAAGTGGCTGGAGAGCAAAAACGTGGAATTTACTGTGCGGGACATCAAGGAGGACAATCCCTCCGCCCAGGAGCTGCGCGGACTCTATACCCGCAGCGGCCTGCCCCTCAAGCGGTTTTTCAACACCTCGGGACTGCAATATAAGGCGCTGGGCCTGAAGGACAAGCTGCCCGCCATGAGCGAGGAGGATCAGCTGGAGCTGCTGGGTACCGACGGTATGCTGGTCAAGCGTCCCATCCTGGCGGGGGAGGACTTCGTGCTGGTGGGCTTCCGGGAGGAGGAGTGGTCCGCCCGGATCCGGGGCTGACCGGACCGCAAATTAAAAAACTGATTTTTTTGCAAAAAAAGAGTTGACAAGTGGGGAACCCTATGGTAATATACGTCTTGCGCTGAACGAAGCGCGTCCCCACTTGCGCGAGTGGTGGAATTGGTAGACTCGCTGGCTTCAGGTGCCAGTGCTCGCAAGGGCGTGTGGGTTCGACTCCCACCTCGCGCACCAAAATAAAAGGACACGACATAAGTCGTGTCCTTTTATTTTGGGTTCCACTCCCGCTGGTCGCTCCACCCTTTGGTAATTGTCATGCTCGGGGTCGGCGAAGCCGCCCCTGTGCAATTCTCCGCTGCGCTCCGAATTAACGGCGCAAAAGCGCCGCCGCCCAGAAGGGCTGTTTTTTTCATTGGAGCGCACTCATTTTGTTGCTCCTCCTTTCCAAACCACGACCGCTGACGCTGGGTCGCGGTTTGGGTTTGATCCGTAACTTGTGGGCTGCAGCTTTTTTCAACACAATTCCCAAAGAAGGACATGATAAAAGTCATGTCCTTCTTTTTGGGTTCCGCTCCCGCTGGTCGCTCCACCCTTCCGTCTATCCAATCGCTGTACTGGGCTCCATGAATTTTACGATTCATGGAGCCTTTTCCTTTTATTGCAATGTTCACATAGCAGAAGCTGGAAAATCAGATCTATTTCATTTTTGGTGAAGTATAATTAAATCCTCGTGTAATTATTTGCGCTTCAATCGTTATATGAATAAAAACCACGCACCCTTTCTTGCGGCCACTGATTGCGGAGCCCATCCTGTACGAAACCGGACGGGCCCCTAACTTGCAGATCGAAAGACGACTTTATATAATGGTTCTTGCAGTTATGAATTCTTTTGACTGACTTTATAGGAAAAGGGGGAATGACTTATAGAGGATCAGGTTTTCGAAGAATTATATAGACGGTACTACAAGCAGCTGTTTCTCTACGCATTCTCTCTGACACGTGTGAAGGAAGATGCTGAGGATCTCACGGCCAACACCTTTGTGAAGGCACTGACGACGTTTCACAGCGGGAATATTCAATCCTGGATGTACAAGGTTCTGCGGAATGAGTTTTTAGACCTCCAGAAAAAGCGAAAACACGAGGTTGTCTCGGACAAGGAACTTTTGGAGGCTGTTTCCGCCTCAGAGAGTACATACAAAATATATCTTAAAAATGAACAGTTGAATTGGCTCTACCAGGAAATCAGCCGGCTTCCCGGGCTGGAACGGGAAGTGATGCTGCTCACCATTCAAACAGATTACAAAGACAGCCAGATATCAGAAATACTTGGCATTACCATAAACAATGTGCGGGTCCTGCGCCACCGTGCAAAAGCCAGAATCCTAAAAGCAAGTCAGGAGGGACAGACATGAATGAGCAGGATTTAGATAAGATTTTGAGCAGTCAGCCAGAGGAACCCCTGAACATAGAATTGCAGAAGCAGTTTCAAAGGAAAGTCAAGAGAGCTATGAACCGGTCCCTGTACGGAAGGACCGTGGTAGCAGTTCTGCTCATCGGGGTACTCATGACCGGCCTTTTCTTCGGCACCTCAAAAGTCGTAGATCTCCTGTGTTACCGTCCGGAACAAGAACCTGCCTTTTTAGAGAACGACGCCTGGGAAAATGAAGAATTTACGGTCCTTTTTGAAGATACCATCAGTACCTATTTCTCGGGGAGATTCTGTTTCATGGCGGAGCCGCTGCAATCCCATGGATTTGGACGCTACTCGGCGCCGCTGTTCATTACAGATGCGTATGGCCGCCTGGTGATAGGACCAGAAAACGGCCGGCTGCATATTGACCGTTCCAAGCTGGACGTAGAATACCCGCCTTTGACGATCCTGGCCATGGAGTTTTACGACCCGGAATATCCTTACTCCGCTGCCCCGGAAGAGATGGGCATGCCCCATCCGGAGGATATCAGGCAGGAGCTGCATGACCTGCCCAAGTCGGCCTATCTGGACGTCTCACTCAGTTTTCCCAAAGCAATCAGCGCACAGCAAACAGCGGAGATCATCAACCATTATTCCAAGCTCTCTGTGCGCTGGCTGGCCCTGGAGGGACAAAACACGACGGCACATGAGCAAAGTGCAGGCGGGATGTTTATGACCAATGTCCGCGGCTTGGAGCTGTCAGAGGAAGAGGGCCGGAACTATCCCGGCTACGCTCTTCCCGATATCGTCACCGGCGAGGACCTGGAGCAGTGCCTGAAGTCCAGATTGCAGCTGCTCATAGATCATCCGAAATTTGTGTCTTTGATGGAATCCCGATTTCCTGATCTGATCTCGATGTCCAGGCTGGAGGAACGGCTTGCCAATGCAAACGACAGGTGGGCCTGCTACGGCATGCGGCTGGTAGGAAGTCCGGAGGAAATTGAAAGGCTGATGGACGATCTGTCCGTGACTTATGCCAGAATCAATAATGTGAAAATCTCCAGATACCAGAAGTGATTGAAGCCCGAACCGTACACTGATTCCAACGCAGTCCGCCCTCTGGAGGGTATGAAAAACACCGCACGGCTGTGCGGTGTTTTTTACTGCTTCTGTCAGCGCTCGTCAGACGGCCTGGCTGTCGGCCCGGCTCACCTGCTCCAGGAGATGGGGGCAGCTCAGGTCCATGGCGATGGCCCCCAGAGGCGCTGTGATCAAAATGGACAGGACGGCCACGGACAGCACCAGCTGGCCGCAGGGGAGGCCCATGGCCAGGGGCACAGAACCGATGGCGGCCTGAACAGTGGCTTTGGGTAGGTAAGCGATCACGCAGTAGATGCGCTCCCTGATGTCCAGTTTGGTGCCCATCAGACACAGCCACACGCCCACAGACCGGAACAAAAGGCCCAGCAGGATCATCCACACGGCCCCCAGGCCGGCCTGGAGAGTGTAGCGAATATCCACGGCGGCGCCCACAAGCACAAACAGGACCAGCTCGGCCGCCAGCCAGAGCTTTCCGTACTTGGCGCGCAGGCGGTCGGCCACCTGGGGGACGCTGCGCATGGCGATCACCAGGGACATGCTCATAATGGCCAGCAGACCGGAGAAGGGGACGATGCCCTCCAGCCAGTCCTCGAGGGTCAGAAGCAGGAAGGCGACGCCCAGGATGATGATGACCTTGGTGCTGTTCCGGATCAGGTCGTGGTGGGCGTAGTGCCGCTCAAACAGCCGGACCAGGAGCAGGCCTGCCAGACCGCCCAGGGTCAGACCCAGCGCAATGGAAACGGGGATTTCTGCAAAATCCATCATATTGACCCCGTTTCCCTGGGCCATGCCGAGAAAGGTGGTAAAGAGCACGATGACGAACACATCGTCCAGGGAGGCGCCTGCCAGAATGAGCTGGGGGATGCCCTTGTCGGTGCCCCAGTCCTGCTCTATCAGAGTGACCATGCGGGGGACCACTACGGCGGGGGAGACGGCGCCCAGTACGGCGCCCATAATGGCCGCCTCGATGCGGTTGATGCCCAGAATGGCCGGGGCCAGCAGAACAAAGGCGAGGATCTCAAAAAGTGCGGGCAGGAAGGACATGAGCACCGCGGGACGGCCCACCTTTTTCAAATCGTCCAGGTTGAGGGACAGGCCCGCCTTGATCAGAATAATGACCAGGGCGAGCTGCCGCAGCTCAGAGGAGATGTCCAGAATGGACTGGTCCAGCAGGTCCAGGACATAGGGACCCAGCACGATGCCGGTGACCAGCATTCCGATGATGCGCGGCAGGTGGATTTTATGGCAGATGGCCGCGGTGGACAGGCCCAGCAGGAAAATCAGAGACAGCGAAAATAACATGGAGTCCTCCTTTTTGGCGCAAAAAAAGCCGACAACTTCTGCGCCTTAACATCACAGAAGTCATCAGCCGTTCAGGCAGTTTAGGTTTCCCTTGGGAGAACTTCATTCCCAAGTAAATATTATATCCGGTGGAGTTGGAAAAAGCAAGAGATATCGGGCAGGAATCCACCTCTTGCAATCAAAATAGAATCAGGTATAATAGACACATTGCCATCCACAACGCATACTTGATTCGTCAGAGAGGAATTCCACCATGAAAATCGTCCAGGAACTCAAAAAAATGGACGCAAATTGCAAGTGCAAGTTGGACACCCCGCACAGTAAAAATTTGTTAGCTC
>JAHHSD010000059.1 GCA_020025425.1 Oscillospiraceae bacterium | reverse complement strand
ACATCACCGGCGGCGGCTTCTATGAGAACGTGCCCCGCATGATGACCGAGGGCCTGACCGCCCAGATCAAGCTGGACTCCTTCCCCACCCTGCCCATCTTCCAGCTGATCCAGAAAACCGGCGACATCCCCACCCGGGACATGTACAACACCTTCAACATGGGCATCGGCATGATCCTGGCTATGCCCGCTGCCCAGGCCCAGCAGGCCCTGGCCATCCTGAAGGACGCCGGCGAGCAGGCCTACCAGATCGGTGAGGTGGTCGCCGGCAGCGAGAGCGTCGTTCTGCTGTAAGCGAGGGACACTATGGCAAAGAATATTGCTGTCCTGGTTTCCGGCGGAGGCACCAACCTTCAGGCCCTCATTGACGCCCAGGCCCGGGGAGAGATCGTCAACGGACAGATTTCCGCCGTCATCGCCTCCACCCCCGAGGCCTACGCCCTGGAGCGGGCCGCCAAGGCCGGCATCTCCGGCTATGTAGTGGCCCGGAAGGACTACCCCTCCAGCCAGGCCATGACCGTGGCTCTGGTGGACAAGCTCCATGAGCTGAACATCGACCTGGTGGTGCTGGCCGGCTTTATGACCATCCTCACCGGCGAGATGGTGCAGGCCTACCCCAACGCCATCCTGAACATCCATCCCGCCCTCATCCCCTCCTTTGCCGGACCGGGCTGCTACGGCCTCCACGTCCACGAGAAGGCCCTGGCATACGGGGTCAAGCTGTCCGGCGCCACCGTCCACTTCGTCAGTGAGGAGTGCGACGGCGGCCCCATCGTCCTGCAAAAGGCGGTGGACGTCCTCCCCGACGACACCCCGGAGGTCCTCCAGCGCCGTATCATGGAGCAGTGCGAATGGAAGCTGCTGCCCCAGGCCGTCTCCCTGTTCTGTCAGGACAGGCTGAAGGTGGAGGGCCGCGTGGTCCGCATCCTGCCCGAGTAAGGAAATAAAGGAGCGTTATATACAAATGAAACTGATCGACTGCAAGGACTACCTGTCCTCCCTCCCTTATCCCGGCCGCGGCATCCTGCTGGGCCGCTCCGCCGACAACAAGAAGGCGGTCATCGCCTACTTTATCATGGGCCGCAGCGAGAACAGCCGCAACCGCATCTTCGAGGAGACCGAGGACGGCATCCGCACCCGCGCCTTTGACGAGTCCAAGATGACCGACCCCTCCCTCATCATCTACCACCCTGTGCGCAAGGTGGGCAAGGTCACCGTAGTCACCAACGGCGACCAGACCGACACCGTCCGGGACGGCCTGGTCCAGGGCAAGACCTACATCGACGCCCTCCGGACCCGCCAGTTTGAGCCCGACCCCGACAACTACACCCCCCGGATCTCCGGCGTGGTGGAGCAGGACGGCTCCTTCTGCCTGTCCATCCTCAAGTCCGTCGACGGCGACCCCAGCGGCAACCACCGCTATTTCTATGAGTACGACGCCCCCGCCGCCGGCGAGGGCCGCCTGATTCACACCTATCAGGAGAACCTGGACCCCCTGCCCTCCTTTGACGGGGAGCCCCGCCGGGTGCATGTCGCCGCTGAGAACGCCGACGACCTGGCCAAGGCGCTGTGGGACAGCCTCAATGAGGACAACAAGGTCTCCCTGTATGTGGAGTACATTGATCTGGCCTCCGGAAACTCCGAGAGCGTCATCATCAACAAGCATCAGTGAGCCCGGCTCACAGAAAGGATCTGCTTTACATGACTGAACTGGAACTGAAATACGGCTGCAACCCCAACCAGAAGCCCGCCCGGATCTTTATGGAGCAGGGCGAGCTGCCCCTCCAGGTGCTCAATGGCCGTCCCGGCTACATCAACTTCATGGACGCCCTCAACTCCTGGCAGCTGGTCAAGGCCCTGAAGCAGGCCACCGGCCTGCCCGCCGCAGCCTCCTTCAAGCATGTCTCCCCCGCCGGCGCCGCCCTGGGTCTGCCCCTGAGCGACGTGGAGCGCAAGATCTTCTTTGCCCCCGAGGGTGAGCTGTCCCCCATCGCCTGCGCCTACATCCGCGCCCGGGGCGCCGATCGTCTGTGCTCCTTCGGCGACTGGGCCGCCCTGAGCGACGTATGTGACGCCGACACCGCCCGTTTTCTGGCCGGTGAGGTGTCCGACGGCATCATCGCCCCCGGCTACACCGACGAGGCCCTGGAGATCCTCAAGACCAAGCGCAAGGGCGGCTACAACGTGGTGGCCATTGACCCCGACTACCAGCCCGCCCCCATTGAGCGCCGCAACATCTTCGGCATCACCTTCGAGCAGGGCTACAACGATCTGCCCATCGAGAAGTCCATGCTGGAGAACGTGGTCACCGCCAACAAGGACCTGTCCGAGCAGGCCAAGAACGACATGCTCCTGTCCCTCATCACCCTGAAGTACACCCAGTCCAACTCCGTGTGCTATGTGAAGAACGGCCAGACCATCGGCGTGGGCGCCGGTCAGCAGAGCCGCATCCACTGCACCCGTCTGGCCGGCAACAAGGCCGACATCTGGTGGCTGCGCCAGCATCCCAAGGTGCTGGGCCTCCAGTTCGTGGACGGCATCCGCCGCCCCGACCGGGACAACGCCATCGACATCTACATCTCCGACGAGCACGACGATGTGCTGGCCGAGGGTGTGTGGCAGAACACCTTCAAGGTCCGTCCCGAGGTGCTGACCGAGGAGGAGAAAAAGGCCTGGATCGCCCAGATGTCCGGTGTGACCGTGGGCTCTGACGCCTTCTTCCCCTTCGGCGACAACGTGGAGCGCGCCTTCAAGTCCGGCGTGAAGTACATCGCCCAGCCCGGCGGCTCCATCCGCGACGACCAGGTCATCGCCACCGCCGACAAGCACGATATGGTCATGGCCTTCACCGGTGTGCGCCTGTTCCATCACTAAGTTTTCAACATCCCCACACGATCAAGCCCCGGCCCAGTTGTGTGGGGATGTCTTTTCGTTTCCCAATCCAAACCCGAAAGGATGTTTTCAATGAAAGTTCTGGTTGTGGGCGGCGGCGGCCGCGAGCACGCCATCTGCTGGAAGCTGGCCCAGAGCCCCAAGGTGACCCAGCTCTACTGCGCCCCCGGCAACGCCGGTATCGCCCAGGTGGCCACCTGCGTGGAGATCAAGGCCACCGACGTGGAGGCCATGGTGGCCTGGGCCAAGGACAACGCCATGGACTTCGTCATGGTCGCCCCTGACGATCCCCTGGCCCTTGGCATGGTAGACGCCCTGGAGAAGGCCGGCATCCCCGCCTTCGGTCCCCGGGCCAACGCCGCTGTCATCGAGGCCAGCAAGGCCTTTTCCAAGGAGCTGATGAAGAAGTACCACATCCCCACCGCCAAGTATGAGACCTTCACGGAGCTGCCCAAGGCACTGGACTACATCCGCGCCCAGGGCGCCCCCATCGTGGTCAAGGCCGACGGCCTGGCCCTGGGCAAGGGCGTGGTGGTGGCCGCCACCGTGGAGGAGGCCGAGCAGGCCGTCCGGGAGATGATGGAGGACCACAAGTTCGGCGCCTCCGGCGCCACTGTGGTCATCGAGGAGTGCATGGTGGGCCCCGAGGTCACTGTGCTGGCCTTCTGTGACGGGGAGCATCTGGTCCCCATGCTGTCCAGCCAGGACCACAAACGGGCCTATGACGGCAACAAGGGCCCCAACACCGGCGGCATGGGCGCCTTCTGCCCCTCCCCCAACTACACCCCCGAGATCGCCGACCGCTGTATGAAGGAGATCTTCCTGCCCACCGTGGCCGCCATGAAGGCGGAGGGCCGTCCCTTCAAGGGCGTGCTCTACTTCGGCCTGATGCTCACCCAGGAGGGCCCCAAGGTGGTGGAGTACAACGCCCGCTTCGGCGACCCCGAGACTCAGCCCATCCTGTCCATGCTGGACACCGACCTGATGGATATTTTCCAGGCCTGCGTGGACGGCACCCTGGATCAGCTGGACATCCGCTGGAAATCCGGTGCCGCCTGCTGCATTGTCCTGGCCTCCGGCGGCTACCCCCTCAGCTATGAGAAGGGCCTCCCCATTTCCGGCATCGAGGAGGCGGCCAAGTCTTCCACCGTTTTCCACGCCGGTACGAAGCTTGGGGAAAACGGCCAGATCCTCACCAACAGCGGCCGCGTGCTGGGCGTCACCGCCCTGGGCGAGACTCTGCCCGCCGCCATCGACAACGCCTACGCCGCCGCCAGACACATCACCTGGAAGGACATGCACTTCCGCACCGACATCGGCAAGGTATGAGCGTGCCCCAGATTCAGGCCGTTGTCTTTGACGTGGACGGCGTCCTCTTTGACACAGAGCGGGTGAGCCAGAACTCCTGGCTTTCGGTCAGCGCGGAGATGGGCTGGCCCCAGGTGGGACAGCGCTACCTGGAATTTGTGGGCCAGAGCCGGTCCGACATTCTGCAAAAAATGCTGGACCTGTTCGGCCCGGACTTCCCCCGGGAGGAATTTCTCCAAAGCTGCTCCGCCCGGTCCATGGCCTGGTCAGACCGGAACGGCATTCCCCTCAAGCCGGGCGTCCATGAGATTCTGGAGTTTCTGAAAGAGCGGCAGGTCCCCACCGCTCTGGCCACCTCCACCAGCCACCAGCGCACCCTGTACCGCATGGAGCGCACCGACCTGGGCCGCTATTTCAAGACCATCACCACCGGTGACCACGTCACCCACAGCAAGCCCCACCCGGAGATCTACCAGCTGGCCTGCGAAAGTCTGGGCGTGGCCCCGGAGCACGCCCTGGCCGTGGAGGACAGCCGGAACGGCATTCTCTCCGCCTGTGCCGCTGGGATGCCCACTGTGATGATCCCCGATCTGATCCCCCTCAGCCCGGAGCTGGAGGGACTGATCTGGAAAAAATGCGACAGTCTGATGGAGCTGCGGACTGTGCTGGAACCAATACTCTAAGAAAAATATCCCCGTTCAGACGAACGGGGATATTTTTATCCTCCCTTTTTGGGTGAAATTCTGCCCCCTGTGCGCGCAGGCGCACAGGGGGCATTTCTATGGCTTCAAGAAGCCTGATTCATGTTTTAGTACATCTCCTCAATGAGCTCTGCGCACTTGTCAATGCCCAGCACACTGCTGTCCAGGCAGAGATGGTAGCTCTTCGTGTCGGCCCACTGCATGTCGGTATAGTACTGATAATAGGCCTGGCGGCGCTTGTCGCTCTCCTTCAGACGCTTCTCCGGGGAGTCGGTCCGCTCACCGTACCGCTCCACGATGCGTTTGGCGCGGCTTTCCATATCGGCATAGATGAACACATTCAGGCAGTCCGCATTTTCGTCGTCCCGGAGGATGTAGTTGGCGCAGCGGCCCACAAAGACACAGGACCCCTTGGCCGCCAATTCCTTGATCAGATCCCGCTGCATCCACCAAATCAGATCCTGATTGAGCATCTGAGAGGCCATGCGTCCCGACATGGCGTTGGAGTTCCAGCCGCCGTACTCGGTGTAGGACTCGCTGTGCTTCTTCAAATACTCCTCGTCAAAGCCGCTCGTCTCAGCCAGCTTCACCAACAGTTCCTGATCGTAGCATGGGATGCCCAGCTTCTCGGCCACCTGTTTTCCAATCGTTCGTCCGCCGCTGCCAAATTGTCGACTGATAGTAATGATCCGATTTTTCATTTCAGTACCTCCAATCCTACACTTTACAACGTTCCTGATTGTGAAAGGGAAAGAATTGAATTTTCCTCACCGGGCTTTCTCTGTTTGATAGACAGCCTCCTGTCGTCTTTCAGAATTTCTGATGTATTTTTTACACCTCGTCCTCAATCAGGCCATAGCCGCCGTCGTTGCGGCGATAGACCACGGAGAACGCACCGGACCGGTCCTCGTCCTTGAAGGCGAAGAAGCTGTGGCCCAGCAGATTCATCTGGAGGATGGCCTCCTCCCGGGTCATGGGCTTGATGGGGAATTTCTTGCTGCGGACCAGTCTGTATTCGCCCTCCTCCGTCTCCTCAGGGGCGAAGGTGGAGATCTCGGACTCGTCCACCACCCGCTCGAAGGCTCCCTGACGCAGGCGCTTCTCCAGACGGGTCTTATTCTTGCGGATCTGACGCTCCAGGGTGGTCACTGCGGCGTCAATGGATGCGTGCATATCGGAGGTGCTCTCAGACACGCGGAAGATGGTGCCGCTGGAGCGGATGGTGATTTCCACTCGGTTGTAGCGCTCCTTCTCCACACTGAACGTGATGTTGGCTGTGGCATCCTCCTTGAAGAAACGGTCAAGCTTACCTACCTTTTTCTCAGCATAGGCGTGTACCGCGGCGGGCAGGGTGATCTTCTTGTCCGTAAACACAAACTTCATAAGTTTCCGCTCCTTTCGCCCCCGGGCGGGGGCTGACGTTTTGGAAACGGTAGCCCCGTTTCTTGTCTTTATTATACCACACCGCGCAAAAAAATCTAGTCCAATTTGTGAATTTTGCAAAAAGATTCAGACAGGCTCCCCGTCGATGAGCACCAGCTCCACCCGGCTGAGCCAGTTCAGGGGGTGTGCGGTGGTCACCACCACGTCCGCGTCCTTGCCCGGGGTCAGGGTGCCGATCCGGTCCCCAAGCCCCGCGATCTCAGCCGGCCAGCGGGTAATGGCGGCCAGAGCCGCCTCCGGGATCATGCCGCCCTTGACCGCCACTCCGGCGCACATGGGCAGGTACTGCACCGGGGTCTCCGGGTGGTCGGTGCAGATGGCCACCTTGACCCCGGCCATCGTCAGCAGGGCCGGATTCTCAATGGTCATGTTGGCCAGCTCCGGCTTGGAGCGGTCCCCGATGCTGGGGCCGGTGATGACGGGCGCCCCCTCCTCGGCCAGCAGGTCGGCGATCAGGTGGGCCTCGGTGCCGTGGACGATGACGTATTTCAGGCCGAATTCCTTGCAGATGCGGATGCCGGTGGCGATATCGTCCGCCCGGTGGGCGTGGATATGGACGGGCAGCTCGCCCCGGACCACCGGGAGCAGGGCCTCCAGCTTGGCGTCGTAGTCGGGCTTCTCCTCATCCTCGTCCTCCGCCGCCCGCTCCAGCTTCTCGCCGTACTCCAGGGCCTTGCGCAGGTTCTCCCGGATGATGGCCGCAATGGCCATGCGGGTCATGGGGGTCTCATGGCGCTCGTTGTAGACCATCTTGGGGTTCTCGCCCAGGGCCAGCTTCATGGCTGCCGGCGCCTTCAGGATCATCTCATCCACCCAGTGTCCGTTGGTTTTCAGGGCGGCAAACTGGCCGCTGATGGGATTGGCGCTGCCCGGACCGGTGAGCACTGCCGTCACGCCCCCCCGCCGGGCCTCCTCAAAGCAGCGGTCCAGGGGGTTGATGGCGTCAATGGCCCGCAGCTGGGGGGTGCAGGGGTCGGAGGCCTCGTTTCCGTCGTCCCCCTCAAAGCCCACGGCGTCCCCGAACATACCCAGGTGGCAGTGGGCGTCGACGTAACCCGGGAGGATGTGTCCGCCCTTGGCGTCATATACCTCGCCCTCCCAGTTCTCCGGGCACTGGGTCATGTCGCCCACCTGGGCGATCTTGCCCTCCCGAATGGCCACAAAGCCCCGGTCGATCACCGGGCCGTCCATGGTATGGACCGTTCCATTTTTAATCAGCATAGATTGTCTCCTTTCCGGGGCATCCGATACAGCCCCATCCACAGGGATCTTATCAAAAGAAAGAGGGTGCGCCGGGAAATCCCGACGCACCCCGATGGTTCAAACGTACTGCGACCTTATCGACGGCCGCCGCCGCTGCGGCGGTTCCCGCCCTTCTTCTCGAGGTAACGCAGCTCGGACAGCTTGCTGTCAGATGCCTGCATAAACTGCTTCAGGCGGTCCTCGAAATCAGTGGGCTCCTTCGGCGCAGCAGGACGGGGCGTATAGCCGCCCCCCTGACGGGAGCTGTATCCGCCCTGACGGGAATTTCCTCCGCCCTGGCGGGAATTATAGCCGCCCTGACGGCCGCCCTCGCGGGGGGTATAGTCGCCCTGCTGGTGCGCAGGCCGTCCGCCCTGGCGAGCGGGCGGCTCGGTGACCTTCTTAATGGACAGGTTGATCCGGTTGCTGTCATCAATGCCGATGACCTTGACCTTGACCTCCTGTCCGACCTGCAAATGATCCGAAACCTCATTGACATAGGAATAGGCGATCTCAGAGATGTGGACCAGGCCGGATCTCCCCTCCGGCAGGGCCACGAATGCCCCAAACTTCGTAATTCCAGTGACCTTACCCTCTACAATAGACCCAACACCAAACTCCATAATTGACCGAAATATCCTCCTTGTAAATTTCCACCTGAGTACGGACGCCGTTTTCCGGCAGATTCTCCGTCTTAATTGGCCACATCCACGTAAATCGTTTCGCCCGGCTTGACATAGCCCTTGTCCCGGGCCACCGACTCCAGCATCTCAGGATCGTCGCTGTTTTCGATGGCCTCGGCCAGCTCCTGGTTTTTCAGTCTCTGATCCGTCACCTGGGTTTGCAGGCTGTCCCGCTCCACCTGGGCTGTCTGGATCTGATTCCGCATCTCCAGGAAGGAGATCATCATATAGATCAGCAGGACAACGATAACCAGCTTTGTAACCAGCCCCGCGCGTTTTACTCGCATAATGACCTCCTTTGATCTCTTGGGCGTCCCGCCGTCGCTGCGCGGCAGACAATTCCTCAGTTATCTGATTTATTCTATACCATTTCTCCCGAGAAAGAAAGATGGTTTTTGCAATTTGTTCAACTTTTTTCCATATTCTTTTGGTTAGAACCACCGGGAAGGTAAAAATGTCCCAAAAAAACTGGATCAGGTCGGCCAGAAAATATCCGATTTTCAACATCCAGCGGCTTGGCCCCGCAAAATAGAGCACGCCCCCCAGGAAAATAAAGAGCGCCCCGTACAGGCGGATCTCCCCGCCCCAGGC
>JAHHSD010000058.1 GCA_020025425.1 Oscillospiraceae bacterium | reverse complement strand
GCCGCCGCAGCAGGGGCAGGTGGTGTTGACCCAGTCGGTCATCTTGGAGATGGGGGACTCGCCGTCGTCGGTGGGCTCATAGCTCTCCACCTCGGGGAGCAGCAGGGGCAGCTGGTCCTCGGGCATGGGCTGCCAGCCGCACTTGTCGCACCAGATCATGGGGATGGGCTCGCCCCAGTAGCGCTGACGGGAGAACACCCAGTCGCGCAGCTTGTAGTTGACCTTGGACTCACCGATGCCCTTCTCCTCCAGCCACTTGGTGATGACGGGGATGGCCTCCTTGACCGTCAGGCCGTTGAGGAACTCGGAGTTGACCAGGATGCCGGTGTCGTCCTTGGCGGTAAAGGCGGCCTGCTGGACGTCCTCGCCGCCGGAGACCACCTCGATGATCTGGCAGCCAAACTTCTTGGCGAACTCCCAGTCGCGGTCATCGTGGGCAGGGACGGCCATGATGGCGCCGGTGCCGTAGGTGGCCAGGACGTAGTCGGAGATGAAAATGGGGATCTCCTTGTTGTTCACGGGGTTGATGCCGCGCACGCCGTCCAGCTCCACGCCGGACTTCTCCTTGTTCAGCTCGGTGCGCTCCAGGTCGGACTTGGAGGCGGCCTCCTTCTGATAGGCGGTCACGGCGTCGGCGTTTTTCAGCTTGCCGCTCTCCAGCCAGCCCTTGACCAGGGCGTGCTCGGGGGACAGGACCATATAGGTGGCGCCGAACAGGGTGTCGGGACGGGTGGTGAATACCACGATGTCCTCGCCGGTGGTGGCCTTGAAGGTGACCTCGGCGCCGGTGGAGCGGCCGATCCAGTTCTTCTGCTGGGTCTTGACCCGGTCGATGAAGTCCAGGTCGTCCAGGTCGTCGATCAGGCGCTGGGCGTAGGCGGTGATCTTCAGCATCCACTGGCTCTTCTCCTTGCGGATGACGGGGGAGCCGCAGCGCTCGCACACGCCGTCCACCACCTCCTCGTTGGCCAGCACGCACTTGCAGGAGGTGCACCAGTTCACGGGCATGGTGGTCTTATAGGCCAGGCCCTTCTTCCACAGCTGGAGGAAGATCCACTGGGTCCACTTGTAATAAGAGGGGTCGGTGGTGTTGACCACCCGGTCCCAGTCGAAGGAGTAGCCCAGCATCTGGAGCTGCTTGGTGAAGTTGGCGATGTTGTCGTGGGTCACCTTGGCGGGGTGGATGTGGTTCTTGATGGCGTAATTCTCGGTGGGCAGGCCGAAGGCGTCATAGCCCATGGGGAAGAGCACATTATAGCCGTCCATCCGCTTCTTTCTGGCCACCACGTCCATAGCGGTGTAGGGGCGGGCGTGGCCCACGTGCAGGCCGTTGCCGGAGGGGTAGGGGAACTCCACCAGGCCGTAGAACTTGGGCTTGGTGGTGTCGCCGGTCTTGGAGATGAAGGTCTGGTCCTCCATCCACTTCTTCTGCCATTTTTGCTCAATGGCGGTAAAATCGTACTTCATATCCCTTGCTCACTTTCTATGATGTTGTACAAAATCGGTCAAAAAAGCCCCTGACCGATCTCGTCGGTCAGGGGCGAATCATTCGCGGTACCACCCTGATTCCGCAGAGGGTCCTCCCGCTCTGCGCTCATGGCCCCAAGCAGGGCCTGGACCGATAACGGAAGTCCACACCGTTCCACCCTGACCTTTGTTCAGGCGGACAGCTCCGGAGCCAGTTAGCACGCGGGTCCTCCACCGGCTCGCACCGACCGCCGGTTCTCTGAGGGCAGGAGCTCCGCGCTTTTTCTCCTTCACAGCCTTTTTAGTGATGCCTAGTATTATATGGGACCCGGGCGCGTTTGTCAAGCCGGGCCGGGCAATCTTTTAGGCCTCGGGCTTGAGGATCTCGGCCATGTCCAGCTCCTCAGCGTCCTTCCACAGCCGCTCCAGATCGTAGAACTTGCGGCTCTCATCGGTGAACACGTGGACAATGACGTTGGAGAAATCCAGCAGCAGCCAGGTGCCGTCCCGGTGGCCCTCGATGTGATGGACCCGCTCACCGTTCTTCTCCATGGCCTCCTCGCAGGCGTCGGACATGGCCTTGACCTGGGTGGAGGAGGTGGCGGTGCAGATGACGAAGTAGTCAGCCAGAGTGGTCAGGCCCTCGGTTTTCAGTACCTTGATCTCGTTTCCTTTTTTGCTGTCCAGGGCCTTGGCCAGGACGATCGCGCTCTCATAAGATGTCATGCAGTCAAATTCCTCTCATTGTTATTTTTTCGTGGCTATTACGGGGTGACAGGGATCTGCCACTCGGGGATCTCCCCACCACCCGGCTGTTCGGGCTGTCCGCCGGGGGCGGTCCCGCCATTGGGGTCGGGGTTCTCAGGCTCCACAGGCTTGGGGGGCTCCACAGGCTCCACCGGCTCCACAGGTTTTCCGGGGTCCACGGGCTTGCCGGGCTCCACAGGCTCCACGGGTTTTTCGGGATCCACAGCAGGGTTCTCCGGCTCCACGGGCTCCACCGGCTTGGGGTCGGGCTTGGGCTCCGGCTTAGGCTTGGGCTTGGAGCTGGTGCGGGGATTGGCCAGCTTGGGATCGGCCAGGGTCCCGCTGGTGACCCCGTAGCTGCCGTCGCTGTTGCGGTACAGGAGCTGGAGGTCACTGGACTGGATGTCCTTCAAATAGGGGTTCATGCCGTCGTTGAGCAGCTGCAGCAGCTCATCCTTGATGGGCAGGACCATGGATACCTTGGGATATCTTGCGTCTGTCCAGGGCATGGTATTCAGCACCACGCCGGTCTCCGCGTCCATTCCGGAGGCCTTTTGGGCAAAGTACAGCAAATTGCCCATATCCAGGTCGGTGACCACATTGTCCAAAAATACCTGGATCAGCGCCGGGGCCTTGAGCAGGGTGGCCGGCTTCAGGCACTCCTTGGCCGCCGCCTTCAGGAAGTCCTGCTGGACCCCGATGCGCACCACGTCGCCGCCGGAGGGCTTGCCGTTGTTCTTCCGCCAGCGGATCACCTGCATGGCGTCGTCGCCGCTGAGCTTGCGGTAGCCCTGCTTCTGGTGGATATACAGGTCCTGGTACGGGTCGTCGTAGTCCATATCGAAGGGGACGTCGAAGTAGACGCCGCCCAGGGCATCTACCAGCTCGCCCACGGCCTCCCACTGGACGATGACGTAGTAGTCCGGGACAATCCCGGTGAGCTTGCCCACCTCTTTTTTCAGGGCGGCCATGCCCTTCTCCACCTGGGTGTCCTTGTCCCGGCCCTTGTTGTAGTTATACACCGCATTCAGCCGCTTGCTGGTGGTGCTCACATTCACCATGGTGTCCCGGGGCAGGTTCAGGCCGTGGATGGTCTTGGCTTTGGTGTCGTAGGTCAGCAGCAGCATGGTGTCGGTATTTCCGCCGCCTCTGGTGTCCTGGCCCACCACCAGGAAGGTATAGACGCCCTCCCTGCGGCCGCTCCTGGCCACATCCGGGATCTCCACCTCCCAGTCCTCCATTCCGGAGGAGGAGGAGGCCGGCCTGTCCGGGTTCCCGTGATCCGGGAGCTTGGGGGCCCTGATCCACATGCTGATCCCCGCCCAGACGGCGATGATCAGGATGGAGATAATCACCAGCGCCTGGAGCAGGCGGTGACGGATGCGCTGGCCTCTTGTCATGTTGGCGATCCACGCCCGGCGCTCGGCTCTCCAGCGTCCCAGGGCGGACTGTTTTTTCTGTTCTCTGCGGCCTCGTTGTTCTTGATTCATTTTTCTGCTTCCTTTGCATCAGTGCTTCCGTGGCTTCGGAACCACGCTTGTGCCTGTACGCTGCTCTTGTGGATGGGATATCCCCGCTGGGTCATCTCCTCCACCGCATCCTCAATGCCCATCAGCATGGCCCGATCCAGATCGGTGTAGGCCAGCCTGCGCATCTCGTCCACCCCATCAAACGCCCGGTTGGGTTCGATGTAGTCAGCCATATAAAGGATTTTTTCCATCAAGGTCATATCGGCCTTGGCGGTGGTGTGCCAGAAGATGGCCTCATAGACCTCGTCCGACTCCCCAAAGACATACTTGGCGATGCACGCCCCCGTCTTAGCGTGGAGCAGCTTGACGGCCCTCTGCTCCAACTCGTCCGTCTCTACGCCGTACTGACGGCACAGGGCCAGATGCTCCTCCAGGCTGAGGTATTTGGTGCAGTCGTGGAGGATGGCGGCCCGCTGGGCCACCTTCTCGTCCGCCCCCCAGCGGCGGGCCAGACGCATGGCCTCCTCCTCTGTGCCCCGGATATGGGGGACCCGCTTCTGCTTCACCATGGAGTAGGAGCAGGCCCGCAGCTCGGGGATGTCCAGATGGGTCAGATCGGCGTGGGTGCCGTACAGCCCCTTGCGCAGGATATAACCGTACACCGCCGGGAGCAGGTCTGCGCCCCCCTGCCCCGCCGCCAGCTGCTCCCGCAGCTGGGTGGAGGACACCTCCACCAGATTGGGAATGGTGATCAGTTGGGTCACGGCCCCGTAGGTTTTGGCCAGATGGTCCACCTGGCGGTCAAAGACCTCCCGGGTATCCCCCGCCGCCCGGCCGAAGGCACACACCCGGGCCAGCTTCAGCACCTTCTCCGGCTCGTGCCACTGGTGCAGGGTCAGGTACATATCTGTGCCCATCAGCAGCCACAGCTCCGCCTCGGGGTACTGGGCGTGGATCTGGGCCAGGGTATCTGAGGTGTAGCTCTTCCCCGCCCGCTCCATTTCCAGGTCGGACACCTCCACCACGCCGGGCTTTTGGAGCGCATCGGCCATCAGCCGGGTCATCTCCAGCCGGTGTGCCCCGTCCGGGCTTCGGTCCGGCATGTCCTTATGTGGAGGAACGGAGTCCGGGATCAGCAGCAGCTTATCCAGGCCCAGGGTGTCAATGGCCGCCTTGGCCGCCTCAAAGTGCCCCAGATGGGGCGGATTGAAGGTCCCGCCGTAGATTCCGATTTTCATATCTGGCACCACCTCTCAAAGATCATGGTCTATGTCGTTCCGGTCCGGTCTTATTTCTTCTTTTTGTCGGACACCAGCACGATCTTGTCTTTCTTGTCCTTCTTGTGGCTGGGGCGGTAGAGCACAAACTTGGTCCCGATGACCTGGACCACCTCGCTGCGGGTCAGAGGGGCCAGCTGGTCGGCGGCCTCCCGGGCGGTGAGCAGGGAGTTCTCCAAAACCTTGCCCTTGATGATCTCCCGGGCCTCCAGCGCCTCGTTGGCCTGCTGGACCTGGCTGTCACCGATACCCTCCTTGCCGATGATCAGAATGGTGTCGATGCTGTTGGCCAGGCCGCGCAGCTGGGCCCGCTGTTTGCTTGTCAATTCCATAAAATTCTCCTTAAGCTTTTGTTTTCAGATAGTCCTCCAGCTTGGTCCGGAAGAGGGTCAGCGCCCTGCCCCGGTGAGAGCGGGCGTTCTTCTCCTCCGCCGTCAGCTGGGCGAAGGTTTTTTTCAGTTCGGGGACGAAAAACACCGGGTCGTAGCCGAACCCGCCCTCCCCCATGGGGGCGAAGGCCACCGTCCCCTCGCACTCGCCCCGGGCGGAGAGCACCGTCCCGTCGGGGAAGCAGCAGGTGATGACCGACACGAAGCGGCAGGTCCGGGGGGACTGGCCCCGCATGTTCTCCAGCAGCAGCCGGGTACGGCCCATGTCGTCCAGGTCCCCGCCGCCGTAGCGGGCGGAGTAGACCCCAGGGGCGCCGTTCAGGGCGTCCACGCACAGGCCGGAGTCGTCGGCGATGGCGGGCATGCCGCTCAGCTCCATGATGGCCCTGGCCTTGAGCAGGGAATTTTCCTCAAAGGTGGTCCCGGTCTCCTCCACATCCACGTCGATGCCCAGGCTGTCCGGGGAGACCACCTCCACCCCCAGCTGGGAGAGGATGGCGGACATCTCCCGCAGCTTATTTTTGTTGTGGGAGGCCAGCACGAATTTTTCCATATCCGTTCCCCTCCTCAGCCCAGAATGTCCTTCTGGATGGCCTGGAGCTGCTGGATGCCCTTGTGGCACAGCTCCACCAGCCGACGCTGCTCGTCCAGGGTGAAGGGGCGCTCCTCGCCGGTGCCCTGGATCTCAATGAGCCGGCCCTGATCGTCCATGACGCAGTTCAGGTCCACCATGGCGGCGGAGTCCTCCTCGTAGCACAGGTCCAGCAGGGGCACGTCGTTCGCAATGCCGGCGGACACGGCGGCCACATAGCCGCTGACCGGGATCTCCGTGAGCTGGCCGGCCTGCTGCATCTTCCGAAAGGCCAGCATCATGGCCACGAAGCCGCCGGTGATGGAGGCGGTGCGGGTGCCGCCGTCGCCCTGGAGCACGTCGCAGTCGATGGTAATATTCCAGGGCCCCAGCTTCTTCATATCCACCACGGACCGGAGAGCCCGGCCGATGAGCCGCTGGATCTCGGCGCTGCGGCCGTTGAGCTTCAGCTTGGAGATGTCGCGGCGGCTGCGCTCCCGGTTGGCCCGGGGCAGCATGGAGTACTCGGCGGTGACCCAGCCCTCCCCCTCGGGGACGTGGCGGGGGGGCTTATCCTCCACGCTGGCGGTGCACAGCACATGGGTATTTCCGCAGCGGATGAGGCAGGAGCCCTCCGCAAACTTGTTGATATTGGGGATGATCTCTACCGGGCGCAGCTGGTCCTGCGCTCTACCGTCGATCCTGTTCATATCTGATCTGCTTCCTTTCCTTTGATTTGTTCCCACACCGGGGCGTTCTGTTCTTAAATCAGGGCCTGGGCGAACTCCGACGCGTCGAAGGGTCTCAGATCCTCGATCCCCTCGCCCACGCCGGCGTACTTCACGGGGACGCCCAGCTCCTTGGCAATGGCGATGGCGATGCCGCCCTTGGCGGTGCCGTCCAGCTTGGTGAGGACGATGCCGGTGATGCCGGCGGCATCCTTGAACTGCTTGGCCTGGATCAGGCCGTTCTGGCCGGTGGTGGCGTCCAGCACCAGCAGGGTCTCCCGGGCACAGCCGGGCAGCTCCCGATCCACCACGCGGCTGATCTTGTTCAGCTCGTTCATCAGGTTCTGCTTGTTGTGCAGCCGTCCCGCGGTGTCGATGAGCACCACGTCGGCCTTTCTCGCCTTGGCGGCGGAGGTGGCGTCAAAGACCACGGCGGCGGGGTCGGCGCCCTCGTGCTGCTTGATGATCTCCAGCCCGGACCGGTCGGCCCAGATGGTCAGCTGTTCGGCGGCGGCGGCACGGAAGGTGTCGGCGGCGCACAGGAGCACCCGCTTGCGCTCCTCCTTCAGCTGGTGGCCGATCTTGCCGATGGTGGTGGTCTTGCCCACTCCGTTGACGCCGATGAACAAAACCACAGAGGGGCTGGTGCTCAGGTCCAGGGCGGTGTCCCCGGCGTTCAGCGCGTCGGCAATGACCTCCACCATACAGGAGCGGGCCTCCTCCAGGGTCTTGATGTGGTTCTCCTTCACCCGGCGGCGCAGCTCCTCCACCAGCTCCAGGGTAGTGTCCATGCCGGTGTCGGCCAGGATCAGGGACTCCTCCAGCTCGTCGTAGAAGTCGTCGGTCAGCTCGCTGCCCATGTTGGCGATCCCGGAAAAAATGTTGATCTTTTTCAGTTTATCAAAGAAACCCATGCTTTTTGTTCCTTTCTTAAAACAGCTCGTGATTTTTCTCCCCGCAGAAGGGGCACTTGGGGCTGTCCATCTCGTACTTTTTCCCACAGACGGGGCACTGGATGCGGGCGATCCCACCACAATCCTCCAGACTGGACTGTCCGCCCTGGAAAAACTCCAGCTTGCCGCACTGGGGGCAGAGCAGGATATCCACGTCCAGGCCCCCGGCCAGCAGGTTGTCCAGATTACCCAGCAGCCAGCCGCTCCGGCCCAGCTGGATGTGCTCCTGCTTCAAAAAACGCATTGTGCTGCCGCAGCGCAGGCAGTTCAGTTCCCGCTCCATACAGCTTCTCCTCTCAATCGGCCCAGAACATCTGGCCGGCATTCCGAATGCACAGACTGGCCTGCTCCAGCTCCGCACCGTTGAGGACCACGGACAGCTGATTGGGCCAGGTCTTTCCCTCCGGGGCGGTGAGCCACAGGATCTGCTCCTCAGGGTCCTCCTCCTGCTGGAGTCCCACCGTGCTCACATAGACCACCAGCACGCTGCCCCCTTCGCCCTCCCGGACCTCCAGGCTCACATTGCTGTTGGCCAGCTTCTGCTCCACCTGAGGCAGATAGATGGCGGCGGCCCAGCGGTCGGGGGCGGTGTCCATGAAGCCGTGGAAGCCCTCCCCGTCGGGGCACTTCCCGATCCACTCCTCACCGGGGGAATTCCGCTCCACCGGGCCGATGCTCAGGGACCAGTCGCTCTTCTCTCCGGTGTTGGCATCCATCACCTCATACGGATTTTCCAGATGGGGCAGAACGGCGTCCAGGCCGCCGAAAACCAGCTTCACGCTGACAATCAGCACCACGATCAGGGCCAGCATGCCCCAGATGGGCATGCCCTTGGACTGTTTTTCTTCTGTCTCGTTCATGTATGCTTTACTCCTTTGTTCGCTTGAATCAGGATCAGCGCAGCTCCAGTTCCTTCTCCACGTCGTTCAGGTTGATGCTCAGCATCTTGGATACGCCCTGCTCCTGCATGGTGACGCCGTACAGCACGTCGGCCTTGCCTGTGCGGCGTCAGTTCAGCTTCAATTCCTTTTCCACGTCGTTCAGGTTGATGCTCAGCATCTTGGATACGCCCTGCTCCTGCATGGTGACGCCGTACAGGACGTCGGCCTCCCTCCCATCTGCTTCCCAGCAGATGGGGCCCCGGGATTTGATTCCTCGGGCGAAGTAAATTCGCCCTCCGGAAATCCTTTGTTCCACAAACGATTTTACGGCGCTTATCGCGCCGGGCCGCCCGTGGCGGCCTTATGTCGTCGGCCTTGCCTGTGCGGCATCAGTTCAGCTTCAATTCCTTTTCCACGTCGTTCAGGTTGATGCTCAGCATCCTGGACACGCCCTGCTCCTGCATGGTGACGCCGTACAGGACGTCGGCCTCCCTCCCATCTG
>JAHHSD010000057.1 GCA_020025425.1 Oscillospiraceae bacterium | reverse complement strand
AGCTGGGCACCGACTATCAGCTGTTCAACTACTACGGCGCTCCCGATGCTGACCGCGTCATCATCGCCATGGGCTCCATCTGCGACGTGGCCGAGGAGGTCATCGACTACCTGAACGCCAAGGGTGAGAAGGTCGGCCTGGTCAAGGTCCGCCTGTATCGTCCCTTCCGCGCCGACAAGCTGCTGGCCGCCATCCCCGCCACTGCCAAGAAGATCGCTGTTCTGGACCGCACCAAGGAGCCCGGCGCCCTGGGCGATCCCCTGTATCTGGACGTGATCACCGCCCTGTCCAACGCCGGCATCAACGACAAGGTCGTTGTGGGCGGCCGCTACGGCCTGGGCTCCAAGGACACTCCTCCCTGCAGCGTGTTTGCTGTCTATGAGGAGCTGACCAAGGACGCTCCCAAGCGCCAGTTCACCATGGGCATCGTGGACGATGTGACCCACCTGTCCCTGGAGGAGCACCAGTCCGCCAACACCGCCGCTGAGGGCACCATCGAGTGTAAGTTCTGGGGTCTGGGCGGCGACGGTACCGTGGGCGCCAACAAGAACTCCATCAAGATCATCGGTGACCACACCGACAAGTACGTCCAGGCTTATTTCCAGTATGACTCCAAGAAGACCGGCGGCGTGACCGTCAGCCACCTGCGCTTCGGCGATAAGCCCATCCGCAGCCCCTACTACATCAACAAGGCCGACTTTGTCGCCTGCCACAACCCCTCCTATATCATCAAGGGCTTCCCCATGGTCCGCGACGTCAAGCCCGGCGGCGTGTTCCTGATCAACTGCCAGTGGTCTGCCGCTGAGCTGGACAAGCACATGCCCGCTGCGGCCAAGCGCTACATCGCTGAGAACAACATCCAGGTCTACACTCTGGACGCCATCGACCTGGCCGCTCAGATCGGCATGGGCAAGCGCACCAACACCATCCTCCAGTCCGCCTTCTTCACCCTGGCCAAGGTCATGCCTCAGGAGGAGGCCATCCAGTACATGAAGGACGCCGCCACCAAGTCCTACCTGAAGAAGGGCCAGGACATCGTGGACATGAACCACAAGGCCATTGACGCCGGCGCCACCGCCTTCAAGAAGTTCGACGTGCCCGCCTCCTGGGCCACCGCGCAGGACGTGGAGGAGACCACCACCCTGAACGGCCCCGTCAAGCTGGTGGACATGGTCAAGAACATCCTGACCCCCGTGGACAAGATGGATGGCGACAGCCTGCCTGTCTCTGCCTTCGTGCCTCACGTGGACGGCACCTTCGAGCAGGGCGCTGCCGCCTATGAGAAGCGCGGCGTGGCCGTCATGGTCCCCACCTGGGACGCTCAGAAGTGCATCCAGTGCAACCAGTGCTCCTTCGTCTGCCCCCACGCCACCATCCGTCCCTTCGCCCTCACCGAGGAGGAGGTCAAGAACGCTCCCGCTTCCGCCAAGATCGTGGATTGGAAGGCCGGCAAGGGCAAGGGCGTGTACAAGTTCGCTCTGGCCGTCAGCCCCCTGGACTGCATGGGCTGCTCTGTCTGCGTAGGCGTGTGCCCCACCAAGGCCCTTACCATGGTGCCTCAGGAGCAGGAGCTGGCTCAGCAGGATACCTTCGACTACATGGTCGCCAAGGTCACCGAGAAGCAGGACGTTGCCGACTTCACCACCAAGGGCAGCCAGTTCAAGACTCCTCTGCTGGAGTTCTCCGGCTCCTGCGCCGGCTGCGCCGAGACTTCCTATGCCCGCCTGATCACCCAGCTGTACGGCGACCGGATGTACATTTCCAACGCCACCGGCTGTTCCTCCATCTGGGGCGGCCCCGCTGCTACCTCCCCCTACACCACCAACGCCGAGGGCAAGGGTCCCGCTTGGGCCAACTCCCTGTTCGAGGATAACGCCGAGAACGGTCTGGGCCTGTATCTGGGCCAGAAGGCCATCCGCAACCGCCTGATCGCCAAGCTGGAGGAGATGGCTGCCGCCGAGCAGACCTCCGCCGAGACCAAGGCTCTGATCGCCAAGTTCCTGGAGACCGCCGAGGACGGCGCCGCCAACGCCGAGGCCACCAAGGCCCTGATCCCCGCTCTGGAGGCCGCTGCTGCTGCCGGCTGCCCCATCGCTCCTCAGATCCTGAAGGACAAGGAGTATCTGAACAAGAAGTCCGTGTGGATCTTCGGCGGCGACGGCTGGGCCTACGACATCGGCTTCGGCGGTGTGGACCACGTGCTGGCCTCCGGCGAGGACATCAACATCTTCGTCTTTGATACCGAGGTGTACTCCAACACCGGCGGACAGGCCTCCAAGGCGTCCAACATCGGCCAGGTGGCTCAGTTCGCCGCTGCCGGTAAGACCATCGCCAAGAAGAGCCTGGCCGAGATCGCCATGACCTACGGCTATGTCTATGTGGCTCAGGTCGCCATGGGCGCCAATCAGTCCCAGACCCTGAAGGCCATCCAGGAGGCCGAGGCCTATCACGGTCCTTCCCTGATCATCGCCTACGCTCCCTGCGAGATGCACTCCATCAAGGGCGGCATGGCCAACTGCCAGGCCGAGATGAAGAAGGCTGTGGACTGCGGCTACTGGAACACCTTCCGCTTCAACCCCGCAGCCAAGGCCGAGGGCAAGAACCCCTTCACCCTGGACTCCAAGGCTCCCGCCGGCGGCTATCAGGAGTTCCTGATGAACGAGGCCCGCTACTCCTCTCTGACCCGCTCCTTCCCCGAGCGCGCCAAGGAGCTCTTCGCTCTGAACGAGGAGACCGCCAAGAACCGCTACGACAAGCTGACCCGCATGGTCAAGATGTACGGCGAGGAGTAATTCCTGCTCACATCCCTGTCAAACATAAAAAACTCCCGGAACGGTTGATCCGTTCCGGGAGTTTCTTTGTCTGTGTGAAATTGCAGGGGCGGCAGCCGCAAAATAGAGGCCGCCCAGACCGTTGGGATGCAGAACTCTAAGGTATGGGTGCGTTCTAACCCTGCACTGCCGCCCCTGGCGCCTTTTCCCCAATTTTCGGCGGTGAAAATCGGGCCCGCCGGGAGGGGGAGGAGCATGAGCCCTTACGCACAGCGTAACGAAGCATCGGTCTATGCGATCAACTGGGAAAAGCCGGCACAGCGGTCTGAGCGGGGGTGTGGGCGGTGATCTCCAACGTGTTGGTGTCATAGCGCACTACATTGTCACACAGGGCCAGGAAATCCTCCACCGGGGCGATCTCGTCAAAGCCGAAGTTTTTGCCCCGGTAGTGCATGGGGATCACCACCCGGGGGGCGAGCCGGTCCACCAGGGACTTGGCCTGCCGGGCGTCGATGGTGTAGTAGCCGCCCACGGGGATCAGCATAATGTCCAGCCCCTTCAGCCGCTCCAGCTGCTCCGGGGTGGGCTCGCAGCCCAGGTCGCCCAGATGGGCCGCACGCAGGCCGTCGGCGGAGATGATGTGGATGGTGTTTTCGCCCCGCAGGGCGCCGCCCTCGGGGTCGTGATAGGTGTGCAGCTCCTCCACCTGAGCGGTGCAGGGGCGGCCGGTGAGGGTTACCACCTCCCGGGCCCCGTGGTCCCGGTGGTCGTGGCTGCATAGAATTTGGTCAGCGGTGAGCCGCTGGCGGGGACAGCCGGGGACACAGTCGTCCCGATAGGGGTCCAGCACCAGCACCCCGCCGCCGCACTCCAGAGTGAAGCAGGAGTGTCCGTTCCAGGTCAGTTTCAAAGCGCATTCCTCCAAGTCAGATTCGTTCGGGTTCCGAACTGGTTGGAAACATTATAGCACAGAGCGGAAATTGGGCATATATATAGATGTGTAAATAGGAAAAATCAATGAAAAAAAGGTAAAAATGGAGAAAAATAAGGTGCATCACCCGATTTGAACCGAGAGAACTGACGGGACGAGCGGGAAAAGAACGAAAAAAATACGGCAGTTTGACCAATGAAATGGGAAATCCAATGGAAAAAATCGTCCTTCTGGAAAAAAACCTGGCATAACAAGCAATTTGGGCCGGTTTTTGAATTTTTTGCATTTTTTCGACCAATTTACAGTTGAATTTCTTCCGCATTTGGACTACAATGATACGCGAAACGCGAGGTGGACCATTTTGATCAATATTGTACTGGTAGAGCCGGAGATCCCGCAGAATTGCGGCAACATCGCCCGGACCTGTGCGGCGACCCGCAGCCGGCTGCATCTCATCAAGCCCCTGGGCTTTGATATCAGCGAGAAAGCAGTCAAGCGCGCCGGGCTGGACTATTGGCCAATGGTGGATCTCCGGGTGTATGAGAATCTGGAGCACTTCTTCGCGGAAAATCCGGACGCGGATCTGTGGCTGGCCACAACAAAGGCCCCCCGGGATTACTCCCAGGCCAGATTTCAGGACGGCTGCTATCTGATGTTCGGCAAGGAGACGGCGGGGCTGCCTGAGGATCTGCGCCGCAGGTACTATGACCGCTGCATCCGCATTCCCATGCGGGCCGACGCCCGCAGCCTGAACCTGTCAAACTCGGTGGCCATCCTGGCCTACGAGGCCCTCAAGCAGCTGGATTTCCCCAACCTGTCCGGCGTGGGGGAGATGGCCGCTCAGGAGGGATGAGTCCATCCCCTGTGATAAGCTGATTTCCTTTTCCAAATGTTTTTGCAATAACGAAAGGAGTCCAAACCATGAACTACAACAAAAAGACCGTTAAGGACGTAGAGGTAAAGGGCAAGAAGGTCCTGCTGCGCTGCGACTTCAACGTACCCATGGCAAAAGACGGCAGCGGTGTGATCACCGACGACAAGCGAATCCGCGCCGCTCTGCCCACCATCCAGTATCTGCTGGACCAGGGCGCGGCCGTTGTGGCCTGCTCCCACATGGGCAAGCCCAAGGGTGAGATTAAGCCTGAGCTGTCCCTGAAGCCTGTGGCCGCCCGCCTGAGCGAGCTGCTGGGCAAGGACGTGATCATGGCTGACGATGTGGTGGGCCCCGACGCCCAGGCCAAGGCCGCCGCGCTGCAGCCCGGCCAGATCCTCCTGCTGGAGAATACCCGCTTTGAGAAGGGCGAGACCAAGAACGATCCCGAGCTGGCCAAGGCCATGGCCTCTATGGCTGAGCTCTATGTGTCCGACGCCTTCGGCGCGGTCCACCGCGCCCACGCCTCCACCGCCGGTGTGGCCGAGTATCTGCCCGCCGTCAGCGGCTTCCTGATCCAGAAGGAGCTGGAGGTGATCGGCGGTGCTCTGGCCAACCCCAAGCGTCCCCTGGTGGCCATCCTGGGCGGCTCCAAGGTGTCCTCCAAGATCGGCGTTATCAACAATCTGCTGGAGATCGCCGACACCATCATCATCGGCGGCGGCATGGCCTACACCTTCTCCGCTGCCAAGGGCGGCAAGGTGGGTGACAGCCTGCTGGAGGCCGATTGGCAGGACTATGCCAACGAGATGGTGGACAAGGCCGCTCAGAAGGGCGTGAAACTGCTTCTGCCCGTGGATACCGTTATTGCCGACGCCTTTGCCCCTGACGCCAAGAGCCAGGTGGTCAAGAACGGCGAGATCCCCGACGGCTGGCAGGGCCTGGACATCGGTCCCGAGACCGTAAAGCTCTACTGCGACGCCGTGAAGGACGCCGGCACCGTGATCTGGAACGGCCCCATGGGCGTGTTTGAGTTCCCCGCCTTCGCCAAGGGCACCGAGGCTGTGGCCAAGGCCCTGAGCGAGACCAGCGCCATCACCATCATCGGCGGCGGCGACAGCGCAGCCGCTGTGCAGCAGCTGGGCTATGCCGATAAGATGACCCACATCAGCACCGGCGGCGGCGCCTCCCTGGAGTTCATGGAGGGCAAGGAGCTGCCCGGCGTGGCCTGCCTGCTGGACAAGTAAGAGCCCCCGTTCTCTCAGCGGAGCCCAGCAAAGCGGGTCCGCTGGGAAAAGGAGAAGCAGCGAAATGAATGAGCTTTCGCCCAAAGGCGGAAGCGAATGATAGGAAGCTTGCTTTGACGCCATGGAGGGCAAGGAACTGCCCGGTGTGGCCTGCCTGCTGGACAAGTAAGGACCCCCTCAACCGAGCAGCATTATTTCTGGCGGATCAAAACGCACAGACCCGCCGTTTCCCCGCGCCCCGGAATCGGGAGCGGGATGGGAGCCAGGGAGATTGCTCCCACAGCATTTTCAGGAGAAATAGATTGGAGAGATCAATATGAATCGTCGTTACCGCAAGACCATCATTGCAGGAAACTGGAAGATGAACAACACCCTGTCCCAGACCAAGGCCTTTGCAGAGGAAATCAAGCCCATCATCCCCAAGGGCAAGTGGTGCAATGTGGTCCTGTGTGTGCCCGCCGTGAACATCACCGCCGCTGTGCGCCTGTTCAAGGACTGCCACATCGCCATCGGCGCTGAGACCTGCCACTACGAGGACCACGGTGCCTTCACCGGTGAGATCACCGCTGAGATGATCAAGGAGGCCGGTGCCAAGTATGTCATCATCGGCCACTCCGAGCGCCGCCAGTACTACAATGAGACCGATTTCACCGTGAACAAGAAGGTCCACGCCGCCATCAACGCCGGCCTCTATCCCATCGTCTGCGTGGGCGAGAGCCTGGAGCAGCGTGAGCTGGGCGTCACCATGGAGCTGATCGCCTATCAGGTCAAGGCCGCTCTGGCCGGCGTGCCCGCCGACAAGATGCGCCACGTGGTCATCGCCTACGAGCCCCTGTGGGCCATCGGCACCGGCAAGACTGCCACCGCCGAGCAGGCCGGTGAGGTCTGCCAGGCCATCCGTACTGTGATCCGCAAGCTGTACGGCGCCCATGTGGCCCGCTCTGTCACCATCCAGTATGGCGGCTCCATGAACGCCAAGAACGCCGCTGAGCTGCTGGCCCAGCCCGACGTGGACGGCGGTCTGATCGGCGGCGCCTCCCTGAAGCCCGCTGATTTCGTGCAGATCATCAACGCGGCCAACCAGGAGTAAGACGGCTTACCGGTTCCCGGCCCGGAAGACGAACCGCCGGGATGGCTGATTTGAATGTGAAGAAAGGTTTTTTATGAAAACACCTACTACTTTGATCATTATGGATGGCTTTGGCATTGAGAATCAGAGCGCCGGCAATGCCATCGAAAACACCCCTACCCCTAACCTGGATAAGATCTTTGCCGAGTGCCCCGGCTGCCGCCTGTCCGCGTCCGGTCTGGACGTGGGTCTGCCCGACGGCCAGATGGGCAACTCCGAGGTGGGACACACCAATATCGGTGCCGGCCGGGTGGTCTTTCAGGACCTGCCCCATATCAGCAAGGATATCGAGGACGGCGTGTTCTTCAAGAACCCCGCCTACCTGGAGGCTATGACCAACTGCCGCGAGTGGGGCAGCGCCCTGCATCTGATGGGCCTGCTGTCCGACGGCGGCGTCCACAGCCACATCACCCACCTCTTTGCGCTGCTGAAGATGGCCAAGGAGCAGGGGATCGAGAAGGTCTATATCCACTGCTTCCTGGACGGCCGCGACGTGCCCCCCAGCTCCGGAAAGAGCTTTGTGGAGCAGCTGCAGGCCAAGTGCCAGGAGCTTGGCGTGGGCCAGATTGCCACTGTGATGGGCCGCTACTACGCCATGGACCGCGACAAGCGCTGGGACCGTGTGCAGAAGGCCTACGACGCCATCGCCCTGGGCAAGGCCCCCTTTGCGGCCGACCCCGTTCAGGCGGTTCAGGACTCCTACGACGCCGGCGTGACCGACGAGTTTGTCCTCCCCGTTGTCTGCCAGAAGGATGCCCGCGTGCGGGACAACGACTCCATCATTTGCTTCAACTTCCGTCCCGACCGCGCCCGTGAGATCACCCGCTGCTTCGTGGACGAGGATATGGAGGGTGTGGAGCGCCCCGAGGGCTTCATGTCCGTACACTACGTCTGCACCACCGAGTACGACGCCACCATGCCCAACGTGACGGTGGCTTATCCCCGGCAGAAGCTGGAGAATATTTTCGGCGAGTATATCAGCAAGCTGGGCCTGACCCAGCTGCGCATCGCCGAGACCGAGAAGTACGCCCATGTCACCTTCTTCTTCAATGGCGGCGTGGAGCAGACCTTCCCCGGTGAGGACCGCTGCCTCATCAAGTCCCCCTCCGTGGCTACCTATGACCTTCAGCCGGAGATGTCCGCCTATGAGGTCACCCAGGAGGCCGTCACCCGCATTGAGAGCGGTGCCTATGACGTCATCATCCTGAACTTTGCCAACTGCGACATGGTGGGCCACACCGGCGTGTACGAGGCGGCCTGCAAGGCCGTGGCCACCGTGGACGAGTGCGTTGGCAAGGTGGTGGAGGCCACCTCCAAAATGGGCGGCGTGTCCCTCATCACCGCCGACCACGGCAACGCCGAGCGGATGGTGGACACGGACGGCAGCCCCTTCACTGCACACACCACCAATCTGGTGCCCTTCTATATCGTGGGCGCCAGCGTCAATCTGCGCAACGGCCGCCTGGCCGACATCGCCCCCACCATGCTGGACCTGATGGGTCTGGAAAAGCCCAAGGAGATGGACGGCGAGACCCTGATCCTGAGCTGAGCGCTTGGATTTGCACATTCTCTCAGACCCCGGGCCGGATGGCCCTTCCATAGATGAAAGGAGATAAATCACAATGAAGCAGATGATCGAAATCGTAGACGTTCTGGGCCGTGAAATCCTGGATTCCCGCGGCAATCCCACCGTTGAGGTTGAGGTGTACCTGGAAGATGGTACTATGGGCCGCGCTGCTGTGCCCTCCGGCGCTTCCACCGGTATCTTTGAGGCCTGCGAGCTGCGTGACGGCGACAAGAGCCGTTACCTGGGCAAGGGCGTGGAGAACGCTGTGAAGAACGTGAACACGGAGATCGCCGAGGCCCTGATCGGCGCCAACGTGCTGGATCAGACCGCCATCGACAAGATGCTCATTGAGCTGGACGGTACTCCCAACAAGAGCCGCCTGGGCGCCAACGCCATTCTGGGTGCCTCTCTGGCCTGCGCCAAGGCTGCTGCTGAGTCTCTGGGTGTTTCCCTCTATAACTATATCGGCGGTGCCAACGCCAAGCAGCTGCCTGTCCCCATGATGAACATTCTCAACGGCGGCGCTCACGCCACCAACAACGTGGAGATCCAGGAGTTCATGATCATGCCTGTCTCCGCCCCCAGCTTCCGCGAGGCTCTGCGCC
>JAHHSD010000056.1 GCA_020025425.1 Oscillospiraceae bacterium | reverse complement strand
ATGTACCGGAGGGGGCGGCGAAAAGGGGCGGGAGGGCTGCTCCCACGCTCCGCCCTGCCACAGGGTTTCATTGTTGTTGTCCATAGAAGCACCTCTCAGGGTAAAATCAGGCCAGGGTCAGGGAGAAGGTAAAGGTGGTCACACCGTCCTCACTGGTCACAGTGATATTTTCCTTCAAATCACCCAAAATGGTTTTGACGATATACAGGCCCAGACCCACGCCGTCCCGGTCCACGCTGCGGGATTTTTCCGTCTTGTGGAACCGGTCAAAGAGGAGGGGCAGCTCATCGGGCGGGATGGTGGCGCCCAGATTGGAGACGGAGGTGTAGGCCTTCCCGTCCTTTTTGGTGATGGAAACGGTGATATCAGTGCCCTGTGCTGCAAATTTGGCCGCATTGTCCAGCAGATTGTAGCACACCTGGGTGATGGCGTCCGGGTCGCCCCAGACCATGACGGGGGTGTCGGGGAGCTTGGCGTCCACGTCCAGCTTCCGGTCGGTGATTTTGCCCTCCAGGCTGATGAGCACCTGGGACATCACCTCGGTCAGGTCGAACTGGGCCTGGGCGTTGACGTTCTCAGCCACGGCCCGCAGGCGGGACAGCTCCAGCATCCGCCGCACCAGACGGCTGAGCCGGCGGGTCTCGGAGACGATGATCTCCAGCGAGTCCTTCTGGCGCTCGGGGGGGATGGTGCCGTCCAGAATGCCCTCGGCAAAGCCGGAAATGGTGGTCATGGGGGTCTTGAGCTCGTGGGAGATATTGGCGATAAACTCGCTGCGCTGGCTCTCCACCTTGGCCAGGGAGTTGGCCATGGAGTTGAAGGCGTCGGTCAGGGTACAGATCTCGTCACAGTGCCCCTCGTACTTGGTGAGCCGTACATCGAAGTCGCCCCGCCCGAATTTCCGGACGGCCTCGGCCATGTCGTTCAAGGGCTTGGCCTGGTGGGCGGAGGTGATGGTACTGACCACCACCGAGATCAGCAGCACCACCACGGCGGTAAAGAAGAAGATGGTGGCCGTGGCCCGCCACATCTCGGACATGCCGGTGGTGTTGGAGGAGACCAGCACAAAGCCCTGGAGCACGCTGGCCGGGCCCAGCTCCATCTGGTAGGGCAGGGCGGCCGTATACCGCCGCTCTGGGAAGAAATTCTCCAGATCGGTCATGCCGGTGTAGGAGCCCTGATTGCGCAGACAGGCGATCATGCTGTCCGGGATGCGGGTGTCGTGATAGGTATAGAGCTTATAGCCGTCGGTGGCGTAGATGATCTCGCCCTGGGGGTCCGTGATGATCACATAGGAGTCCGAGGCCTTGGCCACCACTGCGATGGCCCCGGCAAAGGCGTCGCTGCGGATATTTCCGCCCCAGGTGCTGCTGACATAGCTGCTGGCCAGGTCGGCAATGTCGGCGGCGTTGCGCTCCATAGCACCCCGCTTCTCCCCGATGATATACCGGTAGCTGAGCAGCATGTAGGAGGCGGAGAGCAGCACAAAAGACAGCAGGGTGATCCCCACCATCATGGTCAGCTGCCGTTTATACATTGATTTCAAGGGATGTCACCTCCCTTATCCGGCGGTGCCCACTTCAAATTTATAGCCCACGCCCCAGACCGTCTTGAGCCGCCACTGGTCGCTGACGTTCTCCAGCTTCTCGCGCAGGCGCTTGATGTGTACGTCCACGGTGCGGCTGTCGCCGAAGTAGTCGAAGCCCCACACCTCGTCCAGCAGCTGATTGCGGGTAAACACCCGGTTGGGGGCGGCGGCTAGATGATACAGCAGCTCCAGCTCCTTGGGCGGGGTGTCCACCCGCTGGCCGTCCACCAGAAGCTCGTAGGAGTCCAGATTGATGACCAGCTTGTCGAAGGACAGCTTTTTGCTCTCGGGCTGGTCCTCGGGGCTGGTGCGGCGGAGCACCGCGTGGATGCGGGCCAGCACCTCCTTCATCTCGAAGGGCTTGACGATGTAGTCATCGGCCCCCATCTCCAGACCGGAGATCCGGTCGGAGGTCTCGCCCTTGGCGGTGAGCATGATGACGGGGGTCTGGCCGTCCTCCCGGATTTTGCGCAGCACCGACCAGCCGTCCATGACGGGGAGCATGATGTCCAGCAGGACCAGATCGGGCTGGAACTGACGGAACAGCTCCACACCCTTGCCGCCGTCCTTGGCCACGCAGGTCTCAAAGCCCTCTTTCTCCAGATATAAATGCAAAAGCTCGGCGATGTTGCCGTCGTCCTCTACGATCAGAACCTTTTTTGCCATCTCATTAGCACCACCATTTCTCAGTTTCTTCTATTATATACGATTTGGTCCGGTTTGAATGAATAATTTGTAAATCAAGTCAGAAACAGGCCGGTTATTTCTCCCGCTCCCGGCTGTCCACATAGGGGTGGTCCACCTGGATCACGGGACAGTAGTGGGGGTCGATGCGCTGGATGCCCTCGGTCATGGCCTGGAGGGCCTGCTCGGGGGTGATGGAGGTCTGGTAGGGCATCAGCAGGTCAAAAATCAGATTGGTATGGGTGGGGCCGGGGACCACCCGGAAATCGTGAATGGTCATCCGGGGGTCGATCTCACCGGCCAGCTGGGCCACCTGGCGGCGCAGGGCGGCGGTGTGCTCATCCCGGACCACCGGGTCCATGTGGATCACCGTCTCGATGTGGTGGCGGGCCTTGAGCTCCTGCTCGATGTGGTCGATCATGTCGTGCAGGACCAGGATGCTCTCCTCCGCCGGGACCTCGGCGTGAAAGGACATCATGGCCCGGCCGGGGCCGTAGTCGTGGTAGATCAGGTCGTGGATCCCCATGATATAAGGGTGGTCCACAACCAGCTTGTCGATCTCGGCGGCCAGATCCGGGTCCATGGGGCGGCCCAGCAGAGGATTCAGGGTCTCGCGGGCGGAGTCCCAGCCCGTTTTCAGGATGAAGGCGGCCACCAGCAGGCCGGCCATTCCGTCGATTTTCAAATCGGTGTAGTGCCCCACCAGAGTGGCCAGGAGCACCACGGAGGTGGACAGCACGTCGGACAGGGAGTCGGCGGCGGTGGCCGCCATGGCCTCGGAGTGGATGAGACGGCTGAGGGAGCGGTTGAAGCAGTAGAGCCACAGCTTGATCAGGATGGCGGCGGCCAGGATGATCACAGCCGGCCAGGAGAAGCTGAGCTCCTCCGGATGGAACAGCTTTACAATGGAGGACCTGCCCACCTCCAGGCCCATCAGCAGGATGGCCACGGCCACAAACAGGCCGGTCAGATACTCGATGCGCCCATGCCCGAAGGGGTGGTCCTCGTCGGCCTCCATGCCGGCCATGCGGAAGCCGATGAGGGTGACCACCGAGGAGGCCGCGTCGGACAGGTTGTTCACCGCGTCAGCGATCACCGCGATGGAGTGGGTGGTCAGACCGGAAAACAGCTTGCCCAGAAAGAGCAGGGCATTGAGCAGGATCCCGGTCCAGCCGGCCAGCGCGCCGCAGCGCTGTCTGGTCTGGGGGGATTCAGGGTCACAGCCGCCGGGCAGAAACAGGCGCAGCAGCAGATTTGTCATAGTGAGAACTTCCTTTCTGAAAACAGGAATAAAAATCTGTGTCTGTTCATAAAATGTTCACCTGAAAGACACGATTTTGACGCATTTATTTTTTATGATAAATGCGTACTAAGAAAGAAGTACAAAACATAACTACCTCCCATTTCTCCCTCTCCTTTACAACACACACAGGTAAAAGGCTCCAGCCAGTTCGGCCGGAGCCTTTTGCTGTCTCCGGAGAAATGTTCGACTTCATATGTTACCACATTTTCGCAAAAAAAGAAAGTATATGGCGGAAGTTTTTCGGCAGAAACGTGAGTTTTTGGTTGTCAGGCCCCATGGAACGTGATAAAATCATAGCCGGATCGGTTCGGCGGACCCAGGCGGTCCGGATGGGCAGATCCACTCAGATCAAATAGAAAGCAGGCAGATGATATGCAGCTTGAGACGACCCAGCTCCTGGATCTGTCCCACAGCCTGGCGGGGGAGTATCTGGCCAAGTTCCAGTACCCCTGGCAGGCGTTGGAGGGCATCAGTGAGCTGATCCTGTCCATTGGTCCAACCCTCTCTCAGCAGGAATATGAACAGACCACCCCCAACGTCTGGGTCCACAGGACCGCCGTGGTGGCCCCCACCGCCTATCTGGGCGCGCCCTGCATCATCGGTCCGGAGACCGAGGTGCGCCACGGCGCCTTCATCCGGGGCTCCGCCCTGGTGGGCGCCAGCTGCGTGGTGGGCAACTCGGTGGAGCTGAAAAATGTGATCCTGTTTGACCATGTGCAGGTCCCACACTATAACTATGTGGGAGATTCCATTTTAGGACACCACAGCCACATGGGGGCGGGGGCCATCACCTCCAACGTGAAGGCCGACCGGACCCACGTGGTCATCCGGGACGGTGACCGCCGGCTGGACACCGGACGGAAGAAAGTGGGGGCATTTTTGGGGGATTATGCGGAGATCGGATGCAACAGCGTGCTCAACCCCGGCACGGTGATCGGGCGGCGGAGCAGCGTCTACCCCCTGTCCGGCGTCCGCGGAGCGGTCCCCCCCGACAGTATCTATAAGACCGGCGGCGTCATCGCCGCCCGCACGTGAGACGGGAGGAGAACCATGGGTAAATATTTTGGAACAGACGGATTCCGGGGCAAGGCCAATGAGGGCCTCACCGCCCAGCACGCCTTTGAGGTGGGCCGCTTCCTGGGCTGGTATTACAGCCGGGAGCGCCGGGCCCGCATCGTGGTGGGTAAGGATACCCGCCGGTCCAGCTATATGCTGGAGTACGCCATCAGCGCCGGTATGACGGCCTCGGGGGCAGACGTCTACCTGCTCCACGTGACCACCACCCCCTCAGTGTCCTATGTGACCCGCACCGACGGCTTTGACTGCGGCGTGATGATCTCGGCCTCCCACAACCCCTATTATGATAACGGCATCAAGCTGCTCAACCGGGAGGGCGAGAAGATGGATGAGGCCACCATCGCCCTGGTGGAGGCCTATCTGGACGGGCAGCTGGAGATGGACGGCCAGCGCTGGCCCCAGCTCCCTCTGGCCACCCAGGCCGATGTGGGCAGCGTGGTGGACCACACCGCCGGCCGGAACCGCTACATGGGCTATCTGATCTCCCTGGCCCTCTACTCCTTCAAGGGGAAGAAGGTGGCCCTGGACTGCGCCAACGGCAGCGCCTGGAGCATTGCCCGCCACGTGTTCGAGGCCCTGGGCGCAGAGACCCACGTCATCAACGCCGAGCCCGACGGCCTGAACATCAACCTCAACGCCGGCTCCACCCATATCGAGGGGCTCAAGGCCTATGTGAAGGAGCACCACATGGATGTGGGCTTCGCCTTCGACGGGGACGCCGACCGCTGCCTGGCAGTGGACGAAAACGGCGAGCTGGTGGACGGGGACAAGATCCTGTACATCTACGGCCTGTATATGAAGGAGCGGGATAAGCTGAAAAACAACTGCATCGTCACCACGGTCATGTCCAATTTCGGCCTCTATAAGGCACTGGACCGGGTGGGGATCGGCTATGCCAAGACCCAGGTGGGCGACAAATATGTCTACGAGCACATGGTCACCCACGGGGACCGGCTGGGCGGCGAGCAGTCAGGCCACATCATCTTCTCCAAATACGCCCGGACCGGGGACGGCATCCTCACCGCCCTGAAGCTGATGGAGGTCATGATGGCCAAGAAGCTGCCCCTGAGCAAGCTGGCCGAGCCGGTGGTCATCTACCCCCAGGAGCTGGTCAACGTCCGTGTACAGGACAAGGAGGCCGCCCAGGCCGATCCGGCCGTCCAGGCGGCTGTCCAGGCTGTCACCGACCGGCTGGGCGATACCGGCCGAATTTTGGTGCGTCCCTCGGGCACGGAGCCCCTCATCCGGGTGATGGTGGAGGCGGAGAGCCAGGAGCTGTGCCGGGAGCTGTGCGGCCAGGTGGTCCGGGTGCTGGAGGAACGGGGGCACAAGGCGTGAAAAAGCTGGTCATCGTCATCAACGGTGCCGGCGGCGTGGGCAAGGATACCCTGTGCAGCTTTGCGGCGGAGGAATACCAGGTGCGCAACGTGTCCTCGGTGGACCCCATCAAGGAGATCGCCCGCCTGGGCGGCTGGGACGGCGATAAGAGCGACAAGTCCCGCAGGCTCCTCTCCGACCTGAAAATGCTCTTTACCCAGTACAATGACCTGTGTTTGAAGTACATTCTGGAGCAGTACCGGGAGTTTCTGGCGGGGGATGAGCAGGTGATGTTCGTCCACATCCGGGAGCCGGAGGAGATCGCCCGCTTTGTGGCCTGCGCCCCCAACCGGATTAAAACCCTGCTGGTCACCGACTCCCGCAAGGCGGCCCGGGTGTATCAGAACGCCTCGGACGACAATGTGGACCGGTACCGCTACGACTTCACCTACGACAACTGCCGCCCGCTGGAGGAGACAAAGGCGGCGTTCCTGTCCTGCTTCCGCCCTGTCTTTGAACAGGCGGGCTTTGAAGCGGAGTGACCGGAGCCGGGCAGACCGGAACAACCGATAGAACTAAGATACCCCCTGATGCGGTGTTTCAAACCTGCATCAGGGGGTATTGCTGTTTCTCAGGGGGTTTCGCCCGGTCATACGGGTGTGGACGGAGGAGGAAAGCCCGAAAAAGAGACGCCGTCTGCGGACGGCGTCTCTTTTTTGTACAGGGTGTTTGGGAAGGAATGGTTGTATCCGAACTCTGCCGATGGTATGATGCAGGTGCAGACCATCGTGTGCAGCGGGAAAGGAAGTGCGGATATGAAGCGATGGACCATAGTGCTCTGCCTGCTGGCTGTGCTGGCGTTGAGCGGCTGTCAGAAGAAGGAGGAGATCACCGAATACCGGCTCCCCGAAGGGGCCCAGTGGATCATAGGACAGGGTTCCTATGCGGATATCCTGAAGGATCGTGACGAAAGAGTATCTGCCGTATCTGAGCTGGACCCGGCATATGGGGTCAGCGCCGTACTGGAGGATGGCTGTCTCATCCTGTCCGCCACTGAGGACCAGAGACAGAATGTCATTGCGCACAACACGGAATTGGCCCGGGAGGCCGCCCAGGCATTCGGGGAGCTGTCCCACCTGCACAGCGTAGAGTGGAGCGAGGACTTCTCCACGGTCACCTGTCGGCTCTATTACCCCGACTGCATAGGGGCGGACATGAAGGAGACTGCGGAGAATATGGTCCCTCTGTCCATAATCAGCTATATTTTGCACCTCAACCGCATCCTGACCACCGGCGACTGCGACGCGCCCATCAAGCTGACCCTGAAAAACGGGAAAAGCGGATACATCTGTGCGGCGGGGCTGATGCCCTACGAAGGGGCGGAAACCTCAGACAAGGACTGGGAGAGGAGCATGACAGAGGACGTCCTTCAGTCCGAGCGGCTGGAGGGGTACCAGGACCTGAGAATGGAGCTCAGTGAGATCGACGGAGAAAAACTCATTTTCACCCCGCTGGAGAGAAACGGCTTCTACCAGAACGACGAGAAGCTCTGTCTGTGCATGGACAGCGTCTATGGGGAGGAAGTGACGCTGCCCTATTATATAGAAGTGGGAGACGTCTTTGTGCTCAGAGTGGACGGCGGGTATGCCCTGCATGAGGATGGGGACAACATCCCGGATCTGGCCCCCCGGGCCATGATACCGGAAAAGTATTACAGCGAACGGTGATCCGCTGAAAACCGCAGCGCCCTTACCGCCGGCCGCCGCCCCGACTGCGCGGCAGAGATCCGCGTGGGCAGCAGGATGATACAGCATGAAAAGGGCATGGAAAAGCGGTCATGCCGGGGAGCATGACCGCTTGATAGGAAGCAGGCTGAAATGATTATAGCACGACTGCTTGTCCGCTGGGATAAACGCCCATCCACGCACAAGGGAAATATCCGTCTTTATAAATTCTGAGTAATGTGGTAAAAAAGCCTTGCACGTTTAGTATTCTTTCTATGCACGCCCATGCTGTATCTCTTTTAACCATATCCAGCATTTCATTTTCCAGTCCGGCTTCTGCCTCTAAATGCCATCTGGTAATAAAATCGCTCCATTTTTCCCAGATAATATCCTCGATTTCAGATGAAACAGCTGAAAAAATTTTATCTATTTGTGCATCGCCGATTTGTTTGACTGCCGCATTTTCCAATGATAAAATATGCGGCTCCCATGTGATCAGCATTTGCTGATTCCAAACATCATAGGCTTCGAAAATCGAATGTATTACATGATATTCAGCCGCAGATTTTTTGCGATGTTCAAACCAATTTATCAGCCGAACCTCTTGTAAAAATTCATCTGTTGTTGCCATAGTGCCTCCGTCAAATTCATAGTTCACAGATAAAATATACCATAGATTTATGAACCTTATTGGTGTGCAATGATATGCGGTTGTAAAGATACTGCCGGCCATACTGGTGATTGTGTGTCATGCACTCATAATTTGAAAGTACCTGCACCGTTAACGAATTCATCCCGGATAAATGTATTGTAGATCACCCGAATCGTAGCTTCAAAGTCACAATCTGCTACACCTATGACCATGGCCAGATCCTTCATTCCCTGGTCGATGGTACGGATGTGAATGTGCGCCTCTGCCAGAGCAGAAAATACATTCTTGACGATGTGATCTCGGGCCTGGGTACCTCTGCAGCCGATCGCCACCAGGGCCAGATCAGAGTCCAGATAAATGGCGTCGGGATGCAGTGCAGAATGGACCTGAGACAGTATTTCAAATTCCTTGCAATAGTAGGACTTCTGAGGGACCAGCACGGAAATGGAATCCGGACTGGTGGGGATGCTTTCACAGGGAATTTTTTCATGTTCCAGAATGGTAAGAACGGTATTTTCAAATTCCTGAACAGAATCAAAACCTGCCTTGCGGACGCTCAGGGTACAATAGCCCTTCTTGCCTGCAATACCGGTAATCTCGTGGCTGGGCTGCTGACCGGTACTGCTGGTGATGAGTGTGCCAAATTCCGCAGGACTGTTGGTATTCCGGATATTGATTGGGATACCGGCTTCCTTTACGGGATAAATTGCATCCTCATGCAGAACGCAGGCGCCCATGCGAGCCAGCTCATGGAGTTCCTTATATGTGATGACACCGATGGAAACAGGGTCATCCACAATTCTGGGATCGGCCAGAAGAAATC
>JAHHSD010000055.1 GCA_020025425.1 Oscillospiraceae bacterium | reverse complement strand
AGCGCTTGAATGGCATTCAAGAGGTCATCGGTTCGATCCCGATTATCTCCACCATCAAAACTGAATAGGTGTCCCGTTCAACCTGGGGGTATAGCTCAGCTGGGAGAGCGCTTGAATGGCATTCAAGAGGTCATCGGTTCGATCCCGATTATCTCCACCATTAGGGACACAGTAAAAGCTCGTTTCTGAAAAGAAACGGGCTTTTTACTTTTGGTCCCGGACCATTATGCACTGAATCAAAAAGCCCGCCCCAGGCCGCATGAAAACGGCCCGGGGCGGGAATATTGTTGTCAGACCTCGGGGATCTGTCATTCGTCATTGTACAGCGGTGCAAGTGAGCCGCTGTCCGTATCTGAGTCGGAGGCCATCCACATAAGCCATTCCGATCCGGGGGAGCTTACTCAGCCATCTGGGAGACCAGCTTGCCAAACGCTCTGGGGTCCACATCGTCCTCGGCGACTACACGGGCATGCTTACCAACCAATGCGAACAGTCCAAGGAGAGAACGAGCATCCAGCATAACAGTCTCAGAGCTGAGCCAAACCTCATAGGGGACAGTACTAGCAAGACGGTTAATGCGCTCCACCTGAGCCTCATCCTTAATAACAATTTCCTTAATCATGCGTATTCTCCTTTCTTTACGGTTAACGCGATTATTTTCTTGATTTCTTCTTATTACGGTACACATTATATATTCAAGTGTGGTTTGCGTCAACACTAATTTTTATCATAAATCGTGTGTCAGCAGGCGATTTTTTTGTCATACTAAGCAATAAGCTCTTTACCACATTAAATGTGATGACAAATTAGCGGGAGAAAAGCGGCAAAATACACAAGAAGATGGGGGTTATGATGGGAAATTGTGCAAGTGGGCTGCGGTTTTGTACGCAGGCCTGAGAGATCTCCGGTATTCTGCGGACATAATGCCCTGCACAGATGGGAATGGCCGGTATGTCAGGCTAGTGACATGTAAATGCCTGCCGGAATGGTCCGACAGGCATTTTTATCCGGGATACGGAGAATAAATGAGGATAAGGCCGCGGTTAGTGACTCAGTGATCCTCCACCACCAGGGTCTGGATTGTGTTGGGCTCAGGGGAACTGGTGAGCAGATAGACCGTATAATTGGTATTGGGCCGCACGGTCAGGGAGAGGGAGGCCAGGACATCGGGAATGGGATAGGTACCGGTAAAGGAGGAATCCAGGCTCTCGATGTCGGCATAGCGCGGCATGGGCAGCTGATCGGTGTTGGCAAACAGGAACTCATAATGACCGGGACGGATCCGCTTATACATGGCGGTCTCCTTGAAGCGGAGGTCAGCATAGATGGTACGGCCGTCAGCCAGCAGAACATCGATGGGCTGGCTGTAAGAGGCCAAATTGCTGACCCGGAAGTTTGACACCCGGTTGGACGGGTCGCAGCAGAGATCGGGGATCTGGAGCAGATCCAGGCCGCCGGAGCGGTTGATGATGGCCATGGTGCAGCTGCTGCTGCCCTGGAAGGGGACGGTCTTTTGGAAATAGACGTAGCCGTCCAGCCCCATCACGGTGACGGTCTGGTAGCCGGCAGCCACCCGGCCGTAGCCGGAGGTGGATGCGTAGCCCAGAAAGTTGATCCGACCGGCGCCCGAGACATGGATGCGGAAGGCGCGGTAGCCGTAGGCGGCATTCAGAAACCGGACATTGGCAAATTTAGGCCAGATTACCGGCACAACGTCGATCCCGGGCCAGACGGGCTGAGCCGGCGTGGTGGGCGCAGCCGGGAAAGTGGGTTCAGCCGGGACGGTGGGCGCAGCCGGGAAAGTGGGCTCAGCCGGGAAGGTGGGCGCAGCCGGGAAGGTGGGTTCAGCCGGGAAGGTGGGTGCGGCCGGGATGACAGGCGTGGCCGGGGCAGTAGGAGTCGAGGGCATGACATCGCTGGGCCCGGAAGGGTCGGGATAGACCGGACCGCCCTCACCGGGATTGGGCAGGGGTGTGATCGGGGTCATGGGAAACTCTGGGTGTTCCATAATAGAATCGAGATGGAAAGAAGATTCCATCGGCCTCCTTTCTCGCAGATACCACATCATATTCCAGGATCTCCTGACCGGTGAATGGGGACAGGGCCTGGAATGCCGCCGCATGGTTGCAAAGTAAGCCGGCATTGTGTACAATCAAAGGACGAAAGGCCGCAGGGCGGAGAGGAGGAGACAAGATGAAGGAGAGGACTTACCTGGCCATTGACCTGAAATCCTTTTATGCCTCGGTGGAGTGCGTGGAACGGGGACTGGACCCGCTGACCACCAACCTGGTGGTGGCCGACGCATCCCGCACGGAGAAAACCATCTGTCTGGCGGTCTCTCCGGCCCTGAAGGCCTACGGCATTCCCGGGCGGGCCAGGCTTTTTGAGGTGGTGCAGCGCGTCCGGGAGGTCAATGCCCGCCGTCTGGCCAAGGCGCCGGGACACATCTTCACCGGCTCCTCCAGCAGCACAGAGCGGCTGAACAGCAGTCCGGGGCTGGAGCTGACCTACATCACAGCCCCGCCCAGAATGGCCTATTATATGGAGTACAGCACCAGGGTCTATCAGGTCTATCTGAAGTATATCGCGCCGGAGGATATCCACGTCTACTCCATTGACGAGGTTTTTCTGGATGTGACCAGCTATCTGGATACCTACGGGCTCACCGCCCGGGAGCTGGCCATGAAGATCATCCTGGATGTACTGTCCGCCACCGGGATCACGGCCACCGCCGGCATCGGCACCAACCTGTATCTGTGTAAGATCGCCCTGGACATCGGGGCCAAGCATGTCCAGCCGGACAGGAACGGAGTGCGTATCGCCCAGCTGGACGAGATGAGCTACCGGCGGCAGCTGTGGAACCACCGGCCCATCACCGATTTCTGGCGGGTGGGCCGTGGATACGCCAAAAAGCTTGAAAAATACGGGATCTATACCATGGGGGACGTGGCCCGATGTTCTCTGGGCAGGCCGGGGGAGTACTGGAGCGAGGATCTGCTCTACCGGTTGTTCGGGGTGAATGCGGAGCTGCTCATCGACCACGCCTGGGGCTGGGAGTCCGCTGTCATTGCGGATATCAAGAGCTACCGGCCCGGCAGCAACAGCGTGGGCTCCGGCCAGGTGCTCCAGGAGCCCTACCCGGCCCATCGGGCCAGGCTGGTGGCCCGGGAGATGGCCGACCTGCTGACCCTGGAGCTGGTGGACCACGGACTGGTTACCGACCAGCTGACCCTGACGGTGGGGTATGACCGGGAGAACCTCACCGACCCGGAGCGCCGCAGACAGTACCATGGGGCTGTGACCACCGACCCGTACGGCCGGACCATCCCCAAGCACGCCCACGGCACGGAGGGGCTGGGGAGCTACACCGCCTCCACCAAGCTGATTTTAGAGGCGGTGACCCGGCTTTTTGACCGGATCGTGGACCCGGAGCTGCTGATCCGGCGGCTCAATCTGTCCGCCAACCGGGTGGTGCCCGAGGAGACACTGACCGATGGGCTCTGCGAGCAGCTGGACCTCTTTGCCGATCTGGAGGAGGAGAAGCGCAGACAGGCGGAGCTGGACCGGGAGCGGCGGATGCAGCAGGCGGTGCTGAGTATTAAGAAAAAGTATGGAAAAAATGCCATTCTAAAGGGGATGAACCTGGAGGAGGGGGCCACCGCCCGGGACAGGAATAGTCGGATCGGAGGACACAGAGCATGAGAGGACCCTATGATGATATCATCTCCCTGCCCCACCACGTCTCGGACCATCGGCCCAAAATGCCGATGCTGGACCGGGCGGCCCAGTTTGCCCCCTTTGCGGCGCTGAACGGCTACACGGCGGCCATCCGGGAGACTGAGCGGCTGACCGGGGAGCGGATCGAGCTGACGGAGGAGGAGAAGGGCCTTTTGAACGGGAAGCTGTCCGACGCCCTGGCTGACGGACAGCCGGTGTCCATCACCTACTTCCGCCCCGACGAGCGGAAGGCGGGCGGGGCCTATGTGACAGCGGTGGGACGGATCAAGCGGGTGGATACGCTGAACGGCCTGGTGCTGCTGGTGGGCGGCCCCTCAGTGCCCATCCAGGAGATCGCAGATATCCGGCCTGTGGAATGAAAGGTCCGCAGGTACAAATAGATCGGAGGAGTTTTGGATGAAGCTATATGCGCTGATGGAAAATACCACAGAACAGGAGGGGATGCTTATTGAGCATGGCCTGAGCCTGTACATCGAGACCAAACGGCATAAGATCCTGTTTGACAGCGGCCAGAGTGGGAATTTTGCGGAGAATGCCCAAAAGATGGGCGTGGACCTGTCCGCAGTGGACGTGGCCTTCCTGTCCCATGGACACTTTGACCACGGCGGCGGACTCCACCGGTTCCTGGAGCTCAACCACACCGCCCCTGTTTACCTGAACCGGCAGGCCTTTACCCCGTGCTACAACGCGGTGGACAAGTACATCGGTCTGGACCCGGCCCTGGAGGGGGAGGAGCGGCTGCGCTTTACCGACGGGGACCTGGTGCTGGATGAGGAGCTCTCCCTCAATATCATCCGGGACGAGGAGCTGATCCGGCCGGTGGACAGCTGCCGCCTGACGCGGGTGGTGGACGGGAAAAAGGAGGCGGACCCCTTCTACCACGAGCAGTATCTGCTCATCCGGGAGGGGGAGCGGACCTGCCTGGTCAGCGGCTGCTCCCACCGGGGTATTTTGAACATTGCCTCGAAATTCCGCCCGGACGTCCTGGTGGGCGGGTTCCACTTCACCAAGCTGGAGGTGGACGGCGCGGGCCGCCCGGTTCTGGAGGACGCGGCGGAACAGCTGCTGAAGCTGCCCACCACCTACTGGACCTGCCACTGTACCGGTGTGCCCCAGTACTGGTTCCTCAAGGAGCGGATGGGGGACCGGCTGCACTACCTGTCCACCGGCATGACCCTGGAGCTGTGAGCAAAATAAAAACGGAGCGCAGTCATTGGTCTGACTGCGCTCCGTTTTTTTATGAAATTGAGAGGGAGCTGCTAAAAATTCCACACAGAGGGGCTCAGATGTGGAAGCATTTTTGCAGGTCCTTGGTGCAGCCCAGCACCAGCATGGTATGGTCGGCCTGCACCAGGGTGTGAGCGGTGACCCCCATGTTCAGCTCGTTGCCCGACTTGAAGGCCATGATGTTGATGTTGTAGCGGTTGCGGATGTCCAGCTGGCCCACGGTTTTGCCCACCCAGGTGGGAGGGACGGACACCTCGAAGATTGCATGGGTCGCGTCCAGCTCGATGTAGTCGAAGATGTGGTCGGAGCTGTACCGGATGGCGGTCCACTCAGCCAGCTGGCGCTCCGGGTAGACGATCTCGTCCGCACCATTGCGCAGGAGGAATTTGGCGTGGACGTCTCGGGCAGCCCGGGACACCACCATCTTGGCCCCCAGCTCTTTCAGCAGGGCGGTGGTCTCCAGGGAGCTTTGGAAGTCGTCTCCGATGGCCACGATGCACACATCGTAGTTGCGCACGCCCAGGGTGCTCATAAACTCATAGCTGGTGCTGTCACCGATCTGAGCATTGGTCACATTGGGGAGGGCTTTTTCCACCCGCTCCTCGATCTTGTCAACGGCCATGACCTCGTGGCCCAGCTCATCCAGCTTGATGGCGACGTGCCGGCCGAAACGGCCCAGGCCGACCAGTAGAATAGATTTCATAGTGATACTCCTTTTATGTTCGGATCAACCGACTGTGATTTTTCCGTTGGGGTACTTGGGCCCGCCGGTATAGTGGACGGATATGGTGGCAAAGATCAGCGTCAGACCGCCAACCCGACCGAAGAACATGAGGAAAATGAGGATGCACTGGGACAGCAGACTAAGATTGGGGGTCAGTCCCACGGACAGGCCTACCGTGCCGATGGCCGAGCTGGTCTCCAACAGGGCAGACAGGAGGGGGACCCCCTCCACCTGGCTGATGATCATGCCGCCGGTGAGAAAGAGCACCAGGTACATGATCAGAATGGTGGCAGCGCTTTTGACAGTCTCCAGGGAGATCCGCCGCTGGTAGAGGTGGATCTCATCCTTGCGGGAGAACACAGCAATGGCGGTGGCCAGAAGCACGGCCAGGGTGGTGGTTTTCATGCCGCCTGCCGTGGAGCCGGGGGAGCCGCCCACCAGCATCAGGAGCAGAAGCATCATCTGGCCCACCTCGCTCAGCTCGTTGAGGTCCACGGTGTTGAAGCCGGCCGTTCTGGTGGTTACGGACTGGAACAGGGAGCTCAGAAGCCGCTCCCGGAGGGGCATGTCCTGAAATTCACAGAAGAAGAAATAAAGGGCGGGAGCAAGGATCAGGGCGGCGGTCACCGAGAGGATGATTTTGCTCTGGACCCGGTACTTCTGGAAATGAAACCGGTTGCTCTTAACATCCTCCCAGGTGAGGAAGCCGATACCGCCCACCACGATCAGGGCCATGATGGTCAGGTTGATCATCGGGTTGCCGATGTAATCGGTGAGGGAGGAAAAGTGGGCCTTGACGCCCATCAAATCGAAGCCCGCGTTGCAGAAGGCGGAAATTGAGTGGAAAACAGAGTACCAGATGCCCTTCCCCAGACCAAACTCGGGGATAAAGACGGTGGACAGCAGAATAGCACCCAGTCCCTCAATGAGGAAGATGGCCCGCATGATAAAGGCGGTGAGGCGGATGATGCCGCCGACCTGGGGGGCGGAAATGGCCTCCTGCATGGTGCTGCGCTGCATCAGTCCGATTTTTCGGCCGGAGATGGCGGTGATCATCACGGCCAGCGTTACCACGCCCATGCCGCCCACCTGGATCAGGCACAGAATCACGGCCTGGCCGAAGGTGGACCAGTAGGTGGCCGTGTCATAGACCACCAGGCCGGTCACGCAGACGGCGGAGGTGGAGGTGAACAGGGCATTGGAAAAGGGGGTAAAGGTTTTGGCCTGAGAGGAGATGGGCAGAGTCAGGAGCAGGGCTCCAGTGAGGATCAGGGTAAAAAAACTGAAAAAAATCACCTGGAAGGAGGATATATGGTAATGTTTGCTTCCAATCCGCAGATTCACTGGTATGTACCTCCCTATGAGATAAATTCCAACTGGATATTATACTGGAAACTGCAATAAAACTTTATAAAGATGTAAAAAGAAGCATTAAGATTGCATTAAGACACGGGGATGGAGCGCATGGCTTCTGTTCCACCCAAGATTGCCCCCCATTATATCACAACTGCGAACCTATGAACAGTGGGAAACTTCTGTTTGGTGCGCGAAGGCAGAAAAAACCCCCTGTATCAGAACAGGGGGAGCGCCGCGCCGTGGGCCGGAGCCGAAGCAAGCTGGGCGCCGGCGTTTATGAAAATAAGAGTGACAAAATGAGTGCGCTCTGACTTTTATAAAAAAAGTCGGAGCAAACGATATGTCGTTTGCTCCGACGTGAACCGCGTTGACAAAAAAGATGCAGGGAACCAACACAGCAGAAACTTTCCTGGTTTGTACCAAAACCGCCCAAAGGGCGGCGGCGCTTATGCGCCGTAAATTCGCAGCGCAGCGGAGAATTGCGCAGGGGCGGCTTGGCCGCCCCGAGCATATCAATCAAAAGGGGTGGAGCCGCCATAGGCGGCGGAACCCAAAAGAAAAGACACCATCGAAAGATGGTGTCTTTTCTTTTGGTGCGGCTGACGGGAGTCGAACCCGTACGCCCATACGGACACAAGCACCTCAAGCTTGCCAGTCTACCAATTCCAGCACAGCCGCATAGCAGATTTTAACTGCCTGATTATTATACTGTGCCATTTGGGATTTGTCAATCTTAATTTCTCGCAGTTGGGAATTTTCTGGGCTTACTTCTGGGACTGGGCGGTCATGGCCTCGTGCTCCCGGCGCAGCTCGGTCCAGAGCTGCTGAGAATTCCAGGCCCGATTGGTGGGGGTGAGCACCGCCTTCAGGGCGATGGGGGGCAGCTGGGCCCGGCGCATGGTCATCAGGACCTGCTCCAGCTTGGGGTCCGGGATGTCGCAAAAGACCAGCATGGGATCGGAAAATTCCTCGTCGATGGGGTCAGGGGTGAGACCGTCGGTCTTGCCGGCGGCCAGGGCCTCCAGGGGCAGGCCGTACTGCTCGGCAGTCACGGTCCGCACGCGGATGCGCAGCATGACCAGCATCTGGCGCAGCTTGGCCCACTGGGCGCCGCCGCAGTTGTAGAGTAAAACGGCTTCTGTTGCCATGGGAAACTCCTTTCGTGAGGGGCGGACGGGTTTCCCCGTCCGCCCTGAGACAAATCAGATCTGGGCCAGGGCCTGCTCGATATCGGCGATCAGGTCGGCGGAGGACTCCAGGCCGCAGGACATGCGGACCAGTCCGGCGGGGATGTCGGCGGCCGCCAGCTGCTCGTCGGTCATCTGGCGGTGGGTGGAGGCGGCGGGGCACAGGCAGCAGGTGCGGGCGTCGGCCACGTGGGTCTCGATGGCGGCCAGCTTCAGGTTCTTGAGGAAGAGCCCGGCGGCCTCCCGGCCGCCCTTCAGCTCAAAGGAGACAACGCCGCAGGAGCCGTTGGGCAGATACTTCTGGGCCATGGGGTGATAGGGGTCCTGGGGCAGGCCGCAGTAGTGGACCTTCTCCACCTTGGGGTGGCCGGCCAGGAACTGGGCCACGGCCAGGCCGTTCTCGCAGTGGCGGGCCATACGCACATGGAGGCTCTCCAGACCCAGGTTCAGGTAGAACGCGCTCTGGGGGGACTGGGTGGAGCCGAAATCGCGCATGAGCTGGGCGGTGCACTTGGTGATGAAGGCGCCCTCTTTGCCGAAGCGCTCAGCGTAGGTGACCCCGTGGTAGCTGTCGTCGGGGGTGCACAGGCCGGGGAACTTGTCGGCGTGGGCCATCCAGTCGAAGTTGCCGGAGTCCACGATGCAGCCGCCAACGGCAGCGCCGTGGCCGTCCATGTACTTGGTGGTGGAGTGGGTGACGATGTCACAGCCCCACTCGAAGGGGCGGCAGTTCACCGGGGTGGCAAAGGTGTTGTCCACGATCAGGGGGACGCCGTGGTCGTGGGCCGCCTTGGCGAAGGTCTCGATGTCCAGCACGGTGAGGGCGGGGTTGGCGATGGTCTCGCCGAACACGCACTTGGTGTTGGGACGGAACGCGGCGTCCAGCTCCTCCAGGGTGGAGTTGGGGGAGACGAAGGTGACTTCCACGCCCATCTTGGCCATGGTGACGGAAATCAGATTAAAGGTACCGCCATAGATGCTGGAGGAGGAGACGATGTGATCTCCACAGGAGGCGATATTGAACAGAGCGAAGAAGTTGGCCGCCTGACCGGAGGAGGTCAGCATGGCCGCAGTACCCCCCTCCAGAGCAGCGATTTTGGCAGCTACGGAGTCACAGGTGGGGTTTTGCAGGCGGGAGTAGAAATAGCCGCTGGCCTCCAGGTCAAACAGCTTGCCCATGTCCTCACTGGTGGCGTATTTAAAGGTGGTGGACTGGACAATGGGGATCTGCCGAGGCTCGCCGTTGCCGGGAGTGTAGCCGCCCTGGACGCAGGTGGTGTCGATTCCGTATTGATTCATGGGGGTTCCTTCTTTCTGAGTAAGTGTGAAGATGCGGGGGAAATTTGAATACTGTCTCAGCGTACCGTCTGAGACCTGTTTTGTCAAGTGGGGGATGTTGATTCCTGAGCGGGCGGGAGCAGGAACAGGGCGGCCTCCTCCGAAGTCATGCTCTGGTGGCTGCGGTACTCCATGCTCCGGCCGGACACGGTGATCTCCACGCTGTCCACCTCCTCCAGCTGGCAGGCGGTGAGCACCACGCAGTAGTCGGCCAGGGTCAGGGCGATGTCGGTCAGGCCGCCGTATTGCTCCGAGAAATCCACCACCAGGTGTCCGTCGGTCAGGGTGGTCCCCCGCAGGGTGAGCCCGGGCGGGAAGGGGGAGACCAGACTGGTGTTGGCCGGGCCCTTCAGCAG
>JAHHSD010000054.1 GCA_020025425.1 Oscillospiraceae bacterium | reverse complement strand
TGTCGATGTGGGTGGAGAAGGTGGTGTGGCGGCAGTGGTCGGACCAGTAGGTATCCACCACGCGGATCTCGGTGATGGTGGGGTCCCGCTTCTCCTCGTCCCGGAAGTAGGTCTGAAGGAAGGTCAGATCGTCCAGATCCATGGCCAGACCCAGCTCGGAGAGCAGGTTTTTCAGGCCGGCCTCGTCCATGGCGATGAAGCCATCCACCGTGGCCACATGGTCGGGCATGTCGTGGGTGCGGACCAGGCTCTCGGGCTTGTCCAGGGCGGCCTGGCGGCTCTCCACCGGGTTGATGAGGTAGCTGCTGACCTTCTCAAACTGAGCGTCAGTGAGCTGGCCCACCAGCACATAGACCTTGGCGTAGGCGATGAGGGGGCGGTCCACACCGGCCATGAGCTGGATGCACTGGGAGCAGGAGTCGGCCCGCTGGTCGAACTGACCGGGCAGGGCCTCCACAGCCAGCACCCGGTGGGGGACGTCAGGCAGGGGGAACTCCTCGTCGTACACGGTATCTACCTGGGGCTCAGAGAACACGATGCCCTTGGCCTGCTGGTAGACAGCGGGGTCGATCTGGTCGGCATCGTACCGGTTCAGGATGGTGACAGACTGGAGCGTGTCCAGCCCCAGCCGCTCCCGCAGCGTGGCGCAGAGACCCTGGGCCTCCACGTCAAAACCGGGCTTCTTCTCGGAATAACAGCGAAAAACACTCATATTCGATCCTCCATGCGTTTTTATTTCTATGGCAGATGCATTTATCAAAAGACGCGCCGCCGGTTGCGGCCGTCGGGGGAACATAGTCAGGGGATGAGACCGGTGAAAATATTATCCTGTGTAGGGGTGAGCCCGGTGAGCTGACCCCACTGGGTCAGCACGGAGCCGTGCTTGAAGCAGACAGGAAGGATGGGGGCCTGCTGATCCAGCCAGGTGCAGAGATTCCGAGCGGCCTGTTCCCGCGCGGATGCGGGGGCGGCGCGCAGGGCGGCCAGCAGGGCGTCGGTCTGGGGGTCGGCCCAGCGGCTGTAATTGAGGGGACCGGCGGAGCCGATCAGGGGCGTCAGGTCAAAGTCGGCGGTGAGCAGGACCTCGCCCAGGTAGAGATCAAATTTTCCGCCGGCCAGGGCGGCCAGATAGTCGTCCCAGGGCAGCTTGCGGATCTGAATGGGCAGGCCGGCGTCCTCCAGCTGATAGGCGATATACTCCGCCGCCGACACCTTGTCGCTGTTTTCGCTGTTGACCAGCAGAGTCAGCGGATGGGCCGGGGTGCGGTGTCCGACCAGAAAGTCCGCCAGCAGCTTGGGGGTGTGCTCAACCTGCCTGGCCAGCTGGTCGTCACACAGGGGGCTGTCCGGATGGACGGGCAGCGGCGCGGCCACCGCATGGCGGGCAAAAGGGATCGAGGCCACGGACTCCCGCTCGAAGGCCCGGCCGATGGCCCGGCGGGCGGCGGGGTCCTGACAGAAGCCGTGGGCGGTGTTGCAGCCCAGAAAGAGAAAATCGGTGGTGTTGTAGTCCCAGACCTGGTAGCTGCCCGAGTAGCCCAGAGAATTGGTGCCGGTCAGGTCGGTGTCCAGCAAAGTGACGCCGCCGGAGTCAAAGGCGGCGATCAGGTCCCCGGCCTGCTGGATGGAGAACAGGGAGATCTCCGGCAGTACGGGGGTGTGGTCCTGCCACCAGTCGGTGCGCAGCGCCAGGGAGGAGGTCCCCTCCACAAACTTGTAGGGACCGGTGCCCAGGGGGCGGGGACCGGTGCCCAGGGCCAGGGGAATATTCAGCAGAGCGGGGAGGGCCCCGTTGGGCTGGGAGAGGACGATGGTCAGGGTATCCCCTTTGCCGGAGATGGACTTGACCTCCCGGAGCCGTCCGGAGAAGCGCGAGCCCGGAGCCAGGGCCTCCCGCAGACTCTGGGCGGCCAGCTCGGCGGTGAGGGGAGTCCCGTCGGAGAAGGTGACCCCGGGGCGCAGAGCAAAGTTCCAGGTCAGGCCGTTCTCACTGACCACAAAATTCTGGCACAGGACGGGCACAGGCTGGAACTTGGCGTCCAGGGTAAACAGGCCCTCGTACAGCAGAGGGGCCAGGACCAGGTTGGACCGGTTATCGGTCAGGGCGGGGTGGATGGAGTGGTCGGGGTAGAAGCCCAACGTGAAAGGCCCCTTCTGCGCAGGTTCCACAGTGGAAGCGGAAGAAGACGCAGAGGGGTCCTGGGATTGGGAGGAGCCGGAGCTGTCCGCTGCGGGCACGTCGGAACAGCCCGCCAGAGACAGCAGCAGGCTCAGCACAAGTATGCAGTTGAACAGGCGATGTGTTCCCATAGTGACCTCGTATCGTATGAAGTGAAAGGGCTCAGGGGAGGAGCTGGATCATGGCGGCCATGCTGCCCCGGTTCTGCCCCAGCATCCGGTGGGACCAGAAGTCCCCGCTGTCGCAGGCGGTGCAGGCGGAGCAGACGGCGATGCTGGAGCGGGGCACACCGGCCCGCTCCAGCCACAGGGTGTTGGCCCTTTTCAGGTCCACCATAAATTTCTCTCCGCCGGGCAGGGGGGAGATACAGGTCTCGGCCTCCCGGCTCAGTCCATCGCGCAGACCGTCCGGGACGTCGGAGCGGGTCTCAAAGCAGCAGGCAGAGATCCCCGGGCCGATGGCGGCCCGGATGGAGTCGGGCCGGCAGCCGTAGTCCGCCGTCATCTGTTCCACGGCCTGGGCGGCGATGCCCAGGGCGGTGCCCCGCCAGCCGGCGTGGACCGCGGCGATCACCCGGCGCTGGGGGTCACAGAGCAGCACGGGCAGGCAGTCGGCGGAGAAGACGGTCAGGCACAGGCCGGGCACGTCGGTGATCAGGCCGTCGGCCTCCACCGTTCCGGGCAGCTCGGGGGCGGAGAGAATATCCGCCGCCGTCACCGGACGGACCCGCCTGCCGTGGACCTGGCGGTTTTTGATGATGGAGCGGGAGTCGGTCCCGATGGCGGCACAGAAGCGATGAAAATTCTCCGCCACCCGCTGGGGCTGGTCACCGCAGCTGGCGCCCAGGTTCAGACTGTCCCAGGGGGCGGGGGACACCCCGCCGCGGCGGGTGGAAAAGCCGTGGGCCGTCCCGTCAAGCCCGTCGCACCAGTAAAAGGGGAGGCCGTCCTGCTCCCGGCGGATGATCTCCATGTTCCGTCCTCCCGTGTCAAATTCAGAGTTACCTCTATTTTATCCCAAAAATTCAGTGGTGGCAACCCTGCAAGTTGGCAGAAATCAATGGAAATTCCCCGGAAGGAAAGGGCGGTTTTCCCCAAAAGAAAAGGGACCCCCGAGGAGCATGTGCGTCCTCGGAGGTCCAAAGCGGACAGATTATCGGTCCTCGCGGGCGGCCTTGGCCACCTTGCCGGACAGAGCCAGCAGGGCCAGCAGGTTGGGGAAGACCATCAGGGCGTTGAACAGATCGGACAGATTCCACACCAAGTCCACGGCCTGGAAGGAGCCGACGATGATGCACAGGACCACGATGACGGCGTAGGGCTTGACGGACTTCTGGCCGAACATGGCCTTGGCGTTGGTCTCGCCGAAGAAGTACCAGCCGATGATGGTGGAGAAGGCAAAGAACAGCATGCAGATGGCAATAAAGATATTGCCGAAGCTGCCAAAGGCGTGGCTGAAGGCGGCCTGGGCCAGGGGGGTGCCCTTCAGGCCGTCGGGGGCGCCGGGCTGGAGGCAGCCGGAGGTGAGGATGACCAGAGCGGTCAGGGTCAGCACGACGAAGGTGTCCACAAACACGCCGGTCATGGCGATGATGCCCTGATCCTGGGGCTTCTCCACCTTGGCCAGAGCGTGGGCGTGGGGGGTGGAGCCCATACCGGCCTCATTGGAGAACAGACCGCGGGCCACGCCGTAGCGGATGGCCTCCCGCACGCCGATGCCCATGGCGCCGCCCATGAGGGCCTGGGGCTGGAAGGCGCAGACAAAGATGGACTTGAGGGCGCCCGGCAGGGCGGCGTGGTTGATGCACAGGATGGCGATGCAGCCCATGATATAGAAGCAGGCCATGACGGGGACCACCTTCTCGGTGAAGGAGGCGATGCGCTTCACGCCGCCCAGGAAGATGAACGCTGCGATGACGGCGCAGGCCACGCCGACGAACTTGGCGGGGATGTGGAAGGCGGTCTCAAAGGCGGAGCCGATGGAGTTGGACTGGACCATGTTGCCGGTGAAGCCCAGGGCGAAGATGATGGCCAGAGAGAAGAAGCCGGCCAGGAACTTTCCGAACTTGCCCGTGAATACGGCCTTGATATAGTAGATGGGGCCGCCGGTGACCTGACCGGACTCGTCCACGGTCTTGTACTGCTGGGCCAGCACGGCCTCGCCGTAGATGGTGGACATGCCGAAGAAGGCGGACAGCCACATCCAGAAGATGGCGCCGGGGCCGCCGTTGTAGAGGGCGGTGGCGCAGCCGGTGATGTTGCCGGTGCCCACCTGGGCGGCGATGGCGGTGGTCAGGGCCTGGAAGGAGCTCATGCCCTCCTTGCCGGCGCGCTCACCGCGCAGATTGATGGAGCCAAACAGCTTTTTCATGGCGGGCACGAACTTGCGCACCTGCACAAAGCGGGTCCGGAAGGAAAAAATGATGCCGGTACCCACCAGCAGATACAGCAGTACGCTGTTCCACACAATGCCGGCGATCTTGTCGACCAGCACGGCCAGCTGATCCATGTTCATACGAAATCTCTCCCTTACTGTTTTGACGGACAAAAAAACGGGCCGTGGAAAACCACAGCCCGAGATAAACGGAATATACCCCAACAACAATGACCAGATGCGGGAAAACCGCGTCCGGCAAGGGGGTGAAAATTCCTCTGTCCTTTTGCCTGAGAGATTGGCGCGGCAGACCGCGCGTTGCACCTTCGGCACTCGTGTTGAGCTTCTCCAGAGTCACATCTGCGTACAGTCTCGCTCCCCTTGGGGAGGCCTGAGAGTGTTACTCCTTCGGCAAGTGACAAGCACTTTTTCCTGCACGCTTCATCTGTCCTATTCGATTGTAGTTGATACCATACCACAAACCAGAGCGGCTGTCAACCGGTGACGGACAAAAATCCGCGTGAGAAAAATATTTTCCTCAGGGCTGGGTGCCGAACACCTGCTCGCGCAGCTTCAGGCCGGTGGGAGTGACGGCCAGACCGCCCTGGGCGGTCTCCTTCAGAGCGCAGGGCAGGCTGTCGCCCACCTGGCCCATGGCGTCGATGCACTCGTCCACGGGGATCTTGCTCTCCACTCCGGCCAGGGCCAGATCGGCGCAGGTAAAGGCCAGGGACACTCCGGCCACGTTGCGCTTGATACAGGGGATCTCCACCAGCCCGGCCACCGGGTCGCACACAAGGCCCAGCTGGTTCTTGATGGCCATGGCGCAGGCGTGGGCCGACTGCTCCGGGGTGCCGCCCCGCAGCTCCACCAGGGCCGCGGCGGCCATGGCACAGGCGGAGCCGCACTCGGCCTGACACCCGCCCTGGGCCCCGGAGATGGAGGCCCGCTGGGCGATGACCATACCGATGGCGCCGGCGGTAAAGAGGGCCATCACGGCGGCCCGGCGGTCGCATAGACCCTCCTCCAGCATGGTGACCACCGTGCCGGGCAGGATGCCGCAGGAGCCGGCGGTGGGGGCGGCCACGATCCGTCCCATGGCGGCGTTATACTCGGAGACGGCCAGGGCCCTGGCCATGGCTCCGGTGAGGAAGGAACCGCTCAGCCCGCCGGCGGCGGAGTAGGACAGCATTTTGGCCGCGTCGCCCCCGGTGAGCCCGGAGGTGGAGCGCAGGGCGGGGTCCATGCCGGTCCGGACCGACTGGCACATGACCTCCAGCTGCTTGTCCATCTGGCGGAAGAGCTCCTGGGCGGAGCGCTCCAGCTGCTCGGCCTGGCTGTCCAGGGCCACCTGGGAGATGGTCTGCCCGGCCTGCCGGGCCGCCTGACACAGGGCTGCGACAGAATCAAATTCTAACATGGATGGACCTCCTTAAATGGCGCGGATGAGTACCACGTTGATCACGTTGGGCAGGATGCGCAGACTGCTGATCAGGGCGTCGGAGACGTCGCCGTCCACCTCAATGGTCATCACGGCTTCGCCCCCCTTTTTGGGGCGGGAGAGACGGAAATTGCCGATATTGACCTCGGAATAGGCCATAAAGTTGGTGACAGCGGCGATGGTGCCGGGCTTGTCGTAGTGGAGCACCAGCAGGGTGTTATACTGGCCGGTGAAGGAGACGTCCATGCCGTTGATCTGGGTGACCAGGATGTTTCCCCCGCCGATGGAGGCCCCCTGGACCACGGCAGACGTGCCCGACGCCCCCTTGAGGGAGATGCGGGCCGTATTGGGGTGGGCGTTGGGGATATCACAGAGCGTGAAATGGTACTCCAGGCCCCTCTCCCGGGCCAGCTCCAGGGAGTGGCGGATGCGCTCGTCGTCGGTGGGCATGCCCATGATGCCGGCGATCAGGGCCTTGTCGGTGCCGTGGCCCCGGTAGGTCTGGGCGAAGGAGCCGGACAGCTGGATATTGGCCTTCACGGCGCGCTCGCCCAGGATCTTCCACGCCACCCGGCCCAGGCGGACCGCGCCGGCGGTGTGGGAGCTGGAGGGGCCGATCATCACGGGGCCGATGATATCAAATACATTCATACTACGTCCTCCAAAGGGAGAATTTCAGGATTTTTTTATTATACCACAGGCGGGATGGAAATAAAATCTCTCGGGGCATAAAAACATGGGGGCCGGAATCCCGGCCCCCATGTTGGGAAACGAGTGAAGCCTGCGGCCGTCAGCCCTTTTTGCGCAGCAGGAAGGTGAGCAGGAACCAGGCTGACAGGTACAGGGTAATGGACGCGCCGGCGGAGGACCCGATGTAGTAGGAGGTCATCAGACCGGCGATGCCGGCGACGATGGCGCCCAGCAGGGAGATGAGGTGGTACTGGGCCATGTTCCGGGCGATGTTCCGGGCGGCGGCGGCGGGCAGCACCAGCAGGGAGTTGATGACCAGCAGGCCCACCCAGGTCATGGAGACGGTGACCACCACCGCAATGGCCACAGAGAAGCCGGCCTCCTGCCAGAACACCTTGACGCCCCGGCTGTCGGCCAGAGCGGGGTGGACGGCGGACAGCATCAGCTGGTTGAAGGATACTGCCCACAGCAGGAGCATCAGCAGCAGGATCAGGGCCAGCACCCCCACCTTGGCGGGCTCCACAGACAGGATGTCGCCGATGAGCAGAGTGTTGAACTTGGTAAAGGAGCGGCCGCCCAGGGTGGAGATGAAAATGCCCAGGGCAACTGCCGTGGAGGAGAACACACCGATGACGGTGTCGCTGTTCAGGTTGGAGCGGCGGCGGACCAGATTAAAGAGGAGGGCAAAGACCACCGCAAAGGCCACGGCCCCCCAGGTGGGCTCCCCCAGGCCGCACAGGGCGCCGATGGCCATGCCGGTGAAGGCGGAGTGGCCCAGGGCGTCGGAGAAGAAGGACATCCGGCTGTGGACCACCATGGTGGACACCAGGCCGAAGAGAGGAGAGATGACCAGCACCGCCAGCAGGGCGTTTTTCATAAAGTACATGGAGCCGGGCTGGGCCCAGTCAAAGGGCAGAAGCTCCACAATGGAATACCAGAGCTCCATCACTGACCGCCTCCTTTCCCCACGTGCAGATGGAAGGTCTCATAAAATTCCGGCGAGGAGAGCACCTCGTCGGGGGTCCCGGCCTTGAGCAGACGCCGGTTGAGCAGCAGGACCTTGTCGGCGAACTGGGGCAGGGTGGCGAAGTCGTGGGTGGAGAGCAGGATGGACAGGTCGTACTCGGTGCGCAGCTCGTCCAGCATCTCCAGCAGCTGGTGCTCGCCCTCAATGTCCACGCCGGAGAGGGGCTCGTCCAGAATGAGGACATGGGGCACCGGCTCCAGAGCCAGGGCCAGCAGCACGCGCTGGAGCTGTCCGCCCGACAGGGCGCCCATGGCCTTGTCCAGCAGGTCCTCACCGTGGACCCGGGCCAGGCAGGCGGCGCAGCGGTCCCGGTATTTCTGGGGGACAGGCAGCCAGACCGGCCATTTCGCGGTGGCGGCGGTAAAGAAATCCAGCACGGACACCGGGTCCCCCCGGTCGAAGCTGGGGGACTGGGGCACATAGCCCACCAGGGGTCTGCTCCCGCCGATGGCCGCGCCGTCGGACAGACGGATGGCGGGGCCGCCGGCCGGGGAGAAGGTGATGCTGCCCCGGTAAGGCATCTGGCCCAGAATGCTGCGGAACAGGGAGGACTTGCCCGCCCCGTTGGGGCCGATGAGGGCCACGATCTCCCCGCAGTGGAGGTGGAAGGACACGTCCTCCAGAATGGAGTCCCCCTCCAGCTTCACGGATAGGCCGTCCAGCTTCAGACAGCAGACGTCGGCGCAGCCTGATTCCAATTTACCATGTTTCAGTTTTCTCAATGTTTCTACGCCCCTTTGTCTCAGCCCACGCTCACGATACGCGCTCCGGCAAAGCCGTTGATGATGGCCGCTGCGTTCTGCATAAGACCGTCGGCATAGCCGCTCAGGTCCTCCTTTTCGCCGCTCATGAGCATGGTGAGCTCGCTGACGGTGCAGCCGGTCTCCCGGGCGATGGCCTGGGCGGTAGCGTCAGAGCCGTTGCGCTCGGTGAAAATAACGGGAATGTGCTTCTCGTTGACGATCGCGGTGATCTCATTGATCTCCTTGGCGCTGGCCTCGCTGCCGGCCTCCTCCTCGATGGCCGCCAGCAGGGGCAGATCGAAGGCCTTGGCGAAGTACTGGAAGCCGTCGTGGAAGGTGACAAGGCCGGTGACCTTGGTCGAAGCCCCTTCAAAGAGCCTCTCGATGGCGTGGCCCAGGGCGTCCAGATCCTCCAGAGCCTGGTCCCGGTTGGCCTCATACTGCTGTGCATGGTCGGGATCGGCGGAGATCAGGGCCTCGGCCAGGTTCTGCACCATGATGGCGGCGTTGTCGGGGTCCATCCAGATGTGGGGGTCGTAGTGGCCGTGGTCGTGGTCGTCCTCCCCCTCCTCGTGGTGGTGGTTCAGATTTTCCAGCAGCTCCACGCCCTGGGAGCAGTCCACCACAGCGGCCTGGGCGGAGGCCAGGGCGTCGTCCATAAAGGCCTCCAGCTCCACGCCGTTCAGGGCGATGAGGCCGGCGCCCTCGATCTTCTTCATGTCGCCCACGGACAGGTTGTAGTCATGCAGGCAGCTGATGCTGCCGGTGTCCAGCCGCTCCACCGACACGCCCTCCACCCCCTGGGTCAGGGTGTTGGCAAAGAGGTAGATGGGGTAGGTGGTGGTCAGAACATTCAATCTGGCGGTCTCGACCGGGTCTGGTTTGCAGCCGGGCAGCAGAAACAGCAGGGCGAAGGCCAGGCACAGGATTCGTTTTTTCATTGTGGTTCCTTCTTTTCTTGATTTATCTCTGAAAGGTGACAGATACCTATAAAGAGACAATCTATTATACTGTATTTCACCTCTCTTGTAAATGCTTTTTCCCTGTGAACCGATTGCCGGCGGCAGGCGGTTGACGGACCGCCGGTCTTGACGTACAATGGGGCCAGAATCATACACGAGGAGGTATCCCCTATGGTACGCCACATCGTATCCTGGAACTATAATCCAGACCTGTCCCCCGAGAAGCGGCAGGAGGTGGGCCAGCTGCTGCTGGAGCGCTTCAACGCCCTGCCCGCCCTGATCCCCTGCCTGCAGAAGCTGGAGTTTTTCCCCCAGGCCGGCGGCCAGAGCAACTGCGACCTGATCCTGTACACCGAGATCGACACGCAGGAAAATCTGGTCACCTACCGGGACCACCCCGAGCACCAGAAGGTGGTCCAGATCATCAAGGAGCACTGCTGCGACCGCCGCTGCACCGACCTGATCTGAGCCTGCATGTGCATCAAAAGGCAGGGACTGCTGTCCCTGCTTTTTTGCTGGAATGACGCTTTACGGACCCTGTCAGGCCGTGATATGATAGAAAATAACAAATTTCAAGGAAACGAGGGACCCTCCATGACCGAGCTGAAGAAAAATACCGTCCATCCCCTGGAAATCCAGGGCTACACCGCCGACGGGGCGGG
>JAHHSD010000053.1 GCA_020025425.1 Oscillospiraceae bacterium | reverse complement strand
AGCTCATCCAGGCGGCGGGTCTCGTCGGGATCCATCTGCTCGGACTCCTCAAACATCCGGTCGGCGTAGTCGTCGGCCCGGCCCTTCAGGTCCTTGATCAGGGAGGTGAGGGGACTCTCCTCCTCGGGGAAGTCGATGATGTTCTCCTCCCCATCCTCCTCCGGTTCAAAGTCCTCGTCCTCGGGATCCGGATCCTCCTCCGGTTCCGGATCCTCCTCGGGAAGCTGGTCGGGGACCTCCCCGGTCTCTGGGGCCTGTCCGCCGGGAAAGCTCACCAGATTGTCGGTGTGGTGCGGGTGGTGCGGGGGTTCGGGCCAGGGCAGGTCGGGGGCGGAACGGCTCCCGGCCTTGTTCGCGGGAGCTGCGCCATACTCGGAGAGAATGTCGTCCAGATTGAACCCGCCGCCGTCCGCATCGCCGATCAGCGCCTTGATGTCGGTCAGCTCATCGGACCCGTGACCCAGGGTATTTGATTGTTTCTCCTTTTGGTCGCTCATAACAGATCCTCGATCAGGTGGTTAAAATGGGTTCAGCCGTTCAGCCTCTGGCGTACCGCTTCGTACAGCAGAACAGCGGCTGCCGCAGATGCGTTCAGGGAGTTGATCTTGCCGAACATGGGGATGGAGACGGTGAAGTCGCAGCTCTCGGTGACCAGACGGCCCATGCCGTCCCCCTCACTGCCGATGACGATGGCGGCGGGGCCCTTCAGATCGGCCTTGTAGAGGCTGGTGGTGCCCTGGGCGGCGGTGCCGAATACCCAGACGCCCTCCTCCTTCAGCTCCTTGAGCAGGGCGGGGATGTTGGGGACCCGGGCCACGGGCACGTGGGCCACAGCACCGGCGGAGGTCTTGGCCACCACGGCGGTCAGGCCGGCGGAGCGGCGCTTGGGGATGATGACGCCGTGGGCGCCGGCGGCGTCGGCGGTGCGGATGACCGCGCCCAGGTTGTGGGGATCGCTCAGCTCGTCACACACCACGATCAGCGGGTTTTCGCCCTTCTCCCGGGCGGCGTTGAGGATGTCGTCCACACTGGCGTACTCCCGGGCGGCGCACAGGGCGATGACGCCCTGATGGGAGTGGGTCCGGCTCATGTTGTCCAGCTTGCGCCGGTCGGCGTCCACCACCACCACGCCGCGCTCCCGGGCGGTGGAGGCGATGTGGCCCAGGATGGAGTCGGACTCGCCCTTCATAATGAAAATTTTGTCAATGGTCACACCGGCGCGCAGGGCCTCGACCACTGCGTTGCGGCCTTCAATGACGCCGTCGTTTTCCGTCTCAACGGGGGCGGAGCGGCGCAGAGGGGGACGTTTATTCATGGAGAGAATGCCTCCTATTCGTTCTTTTTCAGGGAATTATGTCAATACGTCTCTACTATATCATATCTAAACTGCCAGGGAAAGAAGAATTTTGTATTTCTTTCTGGATTCCGGGCATACTATTGAACTTTCACAGAAAGTTTACAGCGACGTTCCTTGTTTTTAAAGGAGGGATATGGTATGATACCATACAGTCTAAAACCGCCTGCGGCGGAAAGATCAGCTGTATGTAAGCGGAAAGGCAGGAGATTACTCCGTTGAAACCTGATAAAAAGAACAAAAACGGCAACAATAAGAAGAATATGCTGGGTCTGTTCAGCATTCTTTTTTGGGCCCTGCTGCTGACAGTGCTCATTAAAAGCTGTGCCAGCTCCTATGAAAACGCCAATACGGTGGAGATCCCCTACACCACCTTCAGCCAGTGGGTCAAGGAGGGAAAGGTCGCAGAGGTCGACATCGAGAACGGTATGTACACCTTCACCCTGAAAAAGGACGTCAAGGTGGATCTGCCTCAGAAAGAGAAGGACAGCGCGCTGCTGGATTCTCTGCTGCCCGTTCCCAAAGCAGAGACCGAGACCAAATTTGTGACGGTTCCTCTGGCCGGACTGCGGGACGACGAGCTGCTGCCCTTGATGAAGGAGCAGGGCGTGATCGCATCCACCGAGCCGGTGGACGGCTCCTCCTACCTGCTCAGCCTGATCCTCAGCTCTGTGCTCCCCTTCCTGCTGATGATCGGCCTGCTGATGTTCCTGTTCCGCGGCATTGGCGGAAAGGGCGGCATGGGCGGTATGGGTGGCATGGGCGGCGTTGGCAAGTCCAATGCCAAGGTCTATCTGGAGAAAAAGACCGGCGTCACCTTCCGTGACGTGGCCGGTCAGGACGAGGCCAAGGAGTCCCTCCAGGAGATCATCGACATCCTCCACAACCCCCAGAAGTACACCGAGATCGGCGCCAAGCTGCCCAAGGGCGCTCTGCTGGTGGGCCCCCCGGGCACCGGTAAGACCCTGCTGGCCAAGGCCGTGGCCGGCGAGGCCCAGGTCCCCTTCTTCTCCATCAGCGGCTCCGACTTTGTGGAGATGTTCGTGGGCGTGGGCGCCAGCCGTGTCCGTGACCTGTTCAAAGAGGCCAGCAAGATGGCCCCCTGCATCATCTTCATTGACGAGATCGACACCATCGGTAAGTCCCGCGACAACCGCATGGGCGGCAACGACGAGCGGGAGCAGACCCTCAACCAGCTGCTGGCTGAGCTGGACGGCTTCGACCCCGGCAAGGGCGTCATCGTCCTGGGTGCCACCAACCGCCCCGAGGTGCTGGACAAGGCCCTGCTCCGTCCCGGCCGTTTCGACCGCCGCATCACCATCGACCGGCCCAACCTGGCCGGACGTCTGGCCACCCTCCAGGTCCACACCCGGAATATCCGCCTGAGCGAGGACGTGGATCTGAAGAAGATCGCCCTGGCCACCGCCGGCACCGTGGGCGCCGACCTGGCCAATCTGGTCAACGAGGCCGCCCTGCGGGCCGTCCGCCAGGGACGCCGCATGGTCACTCAGGAGGATCTGCTGGCCTCCTTCGAGTTTGTCATTGCCGGCAGCGAAAAGAAGAATTCCGTCCTCACCGAGTTTGAGAAGAAGCTGGTGGCCTACCACGAGGTGGGACACGCCATGGTGGCCTATAAGCAGAAAAATGCCGAGCCGGTGCAGAAGATCACCATTGTTCCCCACACCGAGGGCTCCCTGGGCTATACCCTGCTGATGCCCGAGGAGGACAAGACCAACCTGCGCACCAAGGACGAGCTGCTGGCCAAGATCGCCGTCTCCATGGGCGGCCGTGCCGCCGAGGAGGTGGTCATGAACACCATGACCAACGGTGCATCCCAGGATATCCAGGAGGCCACCAACATTGCCCGCAACATGGTGGCCCTGTACGGCATGAGCAAGGAGTTCGGCATGATGGCCCTGGGCTCTGTCCGCAACCAGTATCTGGACGGCGGCTACGGCCTGGACTGCGCCGATGACACCGCCGCGATCATGGATAAGGAAGTCAAGATTCTGCTGGATAAGTGCTACAAGGCCGCCGTGGAGGTCATCAAGGAGAACCGGGAGGACATGGACAAGGTGGTCGCCTACCTGCTGGAGAAGGAGACCATCACCGGCGGTGAGATGGTGGCCATCATCGAGGGCCGGGACCCCGCGCTGGTGGAGAGCGCCTACGCGTCCACCAACACCCGCCCCAAGCTGGACGGCGACATCGAGCCTCCCGCCCGGAACATCCACATCGTCAGCGAGCCCATTGCGGCCCCCGCCTCTCTGGAGGAGGGCCAGCCGGAGACGCCCGCTGAGGAGACTCAGCCCGAGCCCGAGACTGAGACTGCCCAGCCCAAGACTGAGGTGCCCCAGCCTGAGGAGCAGCCTGAGCAGCCCGCCCAGGAGGACACCAAGCCCTCCGGCGAGGAGAAATAACACAAGGTACAAGGACCGGACCCCAGGGTCAATATGGTTCAGGCAAGCCTTTCGGTAAATCAGAAAAGTACCCGCCCCGTTTGCAATGGGGCGGGTACTTTTTTGACTTGTTGCGTATGATCTGTTGGGAATATTGGAATTTGAAATGCTTGATTTTGCAATAAAACTTTGTAAATGTGATTGACAAGTAAACTTGGTAAGGCTATTATAATAATACCAAGTACACTTGACGGATTGAAGGAGGCATGCTTATGGACAGAGAAGAAATCTTGGAAAAGAGCCGACAGGAAAATAGGAACAAGGACGTATACGAGCAGGAAATCTTAAAGCAGGCAAGTAAAGGTGCAGTTATCGTTCAGCTGGTTCTGGCAGCTATCTTTTTTGTGACACAGATACTTGCCGGCGAAGGCATAAACTGGGGACTGTGGGCGCTTGTTTTCAGCACAAATATGACGATCAGCTGGGTGAAATATAGGAAACTTCGCCATAAGCGCGAGCTTATGCTGGCAATCATCTATACGATATTTGTATCTGTCATGTCCGGTTACCACATCTATAATCTGATGGTATCCTCCACGATCTTGTAAAGCGGTGGAAATATGGACGATAAGCTGATATTAAAAAATCGCCTTAAAGAAACGCGGACAGAATTGAAATTATCACAGAATCAACTGGCCGAAATGGTGGGTGTTTCCCGCAATACCATTAGCTCCATAGAAACGGGGCAATTCAATCCGACCGCAAAGCTGGCGCTTATTTTATGTATTGCCTTAGATAAAAAATTTGAGGAATTATTTTACTTTGAGGACTGAATACAAGGAACATATCCACTTGCCTGCTGAAATTTTAGGATAAACTCAGTTTATCAAATCAGGTACAAAAAGAACACAGCCGTTAAGGGAGAAACAGATGGTTTCCATTCCTTAACGGCTGTGTTTTCAGCTGGTTTTATGACACTGACCCAGAAATCAGCTTTTTTATACAGAAAATTGTATCACACCAGCCACCGGCCCGCCCCCGGGATCAGATACAGCAGCCAGGCGAAGGGGATGCTGATGAGGAAAAACACCAGGGCGAAGAAGGGGACGGACAGCACGGGAGTAAAGACCAGGATTGACAGGTCGAACCAGTCAAAAATCAGCACCCAGATCTGATGAAAGAGGTAGACGCCGAAGGCGTACCGCCCCAGTTCGCTGACCGACCGGCGGCGGGAGCGCTCATCGCTGACGCCCAGCACATAGCGGAAAAGGACACACAGGGCGGCGGCGGTGAGGACTACGCCGGGTGCGGTAAAGCCGTACCACAGGCTGCGTCCGCCCCCGAAGATCCGGTCGCCCAGCAGGGTCAGGGCGGTGCCCAGGATGCCCAGGAGATAGAGGATAAATTCCGCGGTGCGGCCGATGGTGTACCGGTGGAGGTACCAGCCCGCCACATAGCAGCCGATGTAGCCCAGCACCAGATGGATCTGGAGCCGCTGGAGCAGCTGGACCAGGGCGCTGTGGGGATAGAATACCCTCAGCACAGGCATCAGGCTGGCAAAGAGGAAGGACAGGGCCAGGAAATACCGCAGCTCCGCCTGGCTGGCCGAGGCGGTGAAGCGGTGGAGCACCGGGTGGACCAGATAGAGGCCCATGAGGGGGTAGAGCAGCCACAGGTGGAAGTGGGACTGTCCCCGGGCGGCGGCCACCAGGGCGTTCCACAGCCCACGCCAGCTGAGGGTCCCGCCGCTGAGCAGGTGGCCCGCAATGGCGTACAGAGCCCCCCAGAACACCAGCATGCAGAAGCAGGGCAGCACCAGACCGGTCATGGTCCCGGTAAAGCTGGGCTTGCCCGACTCCAGGGCGTGCATGCCCCAGAGCATGAACAGGGCGGGCACCGTCCAGCGGGTCAGCCCCTCGTAGACACTGAGCACCTGCCAGTCCCCGTTGCCGGGGGCCAGGGCGGGCTGACCCTGCTGGGCCAGCAGCATGAGGATGGCGGAAAACACGGTGAATACCATGAAAAACCCGGACCACCCCATATTTTTTTCTGATTTCGCCATGCTCAGCCCTTCTCCGGGACGATCTCGATCCAGTAGCCGTCCGGATCGTGGATGAAGTAGATGCCCATATCGGGGTTCTCGTAGCAGATGCAGCCCATGGCCTGGTGCTTGGCGTGGAGGGCGTCATAGTCGTCGGTGCGGAAGGCCAGGTGGAACTCGCACTCGCCCAGATCATAGGGCTTCTGGCCCCGGTCCCGCAGCCAGGTCAGCTCCAGCTGGAAGCCGCTGTGGCCGTCCCCCAGGAAGAGCAGGCGGAAGGAGCCGTCCTTGGCCTCCTTCTCCCGGACGATGTCCAGGTCCAGGGCCTCCCGGTAGAAGGCCACGCTGCGGTCCAGATCGACCACATTGAAATTGAAATGATAGAATGTATTCATCACGAAACTCCTTTTAAGTCGGCTTATTTTGCCTTTTGATTGACCCACTCGGTCTTGAATTTGGAATATACGATCTTCTGCGCACTGTACAGGCTGTAATAGTCGGAGAGCATGTAGGACACCGAGCAGCACATGGCGTACAGCCCCAGCCCCTGGCCGCCGAAGAGCTCATGGGCCAGGAACACGGAGGACAGGGGGCAGTTGGTGGTGCCGCAGAACACGGCGGCCATCCCCAGGGCCCCGCCGAAGGACTGGCTCAGGCCCAGCAGAGGTCCGGCCAGGGAGCCGAAGGCGGCCCCGGTAAAGAGCACCGGCACGATCTCGCCCCCGCGGAAGCCGGCCCCCAGGGTCAGGGCGGTGAAGAGCAGCTTGAGCAGGAAGGCCTCCGGGATGGACTCGCCCCCCAGCATCCGGCGGATGACTCCGTCCCCCGCGCCATTGTAGTCCTGACTGCCCACCAGGGCGGTGAGGGCCAGCACCAGCAGTCCGCCCACCATGGCCCGCACAACGGGGTTGGGCAGATATTTGGCGTACAGCTTGGGGGCGGCGTGGATGACCCGGCAGAAGAGGATGGACAGCAGGGCGCACAGCAGACCCAGTACGCACACCCGCAGGAGGGAGAGGGGGTCCAGCTCAGGGACGCCGGTGACCTGATACCCGCCGTGCTTGTGCAGGCCCGCCCACCGGGCCACCTGGAGGGCCAGCAGGGCGGACAGGGTGCAGGGGACAATGGCGGCGTAGTACATCACGCCCACACTGACCATCTCCATGGCAAAGAGGGCGGCGGTGAGGGGGGTTCCGAACAGAGCGGAGAAGGCGGCGGCCATGCCGCACATCACCATGACCCGCCGGTCCTTGGCGTCCAGGCCCAGGGTCCGGCCCAGGTAGGCGGCGGTGGATCCGCCCAGCTGGAGGGCGGCACCCTCACGCCCGGCGGAGCCGCCGGTCAGGTGGGTGAGGATGGTGGCCAGAAAAATCAGGGGGGCGGTGCGCAGCTTCAGGGGCTGGGCGTCCCGGACGGCGATGAGCACCTGGTTGGTGCCCGAGTCGTTCTCCATGCCGCACAGCCGGTAGAGCAGGACAATGGCCGCACCGGCCAGGGGCAGGCAGAGGATGAGCCAGGGGAAGCGGAACCGCAGCTCGGTGGCCCAGTCGATTCCGTAGTGGAAGGCGGAGGCGATCCCGCCCACGATCAGGCCCACCGCACAGGCGTACAGCAGCCATTTCAGAAACAAGAGAACCGCAGCCGCCCTCTCTTTGAGACGCGGAGTAAGTTCTGGCATGGTTTTCACTTCCTTCGGCCGAAATTGACAGAGAATCTGCCCGAATTGGACAGTTCTTTCATTATAACATTATTGAATCGATTTTGCACCTTCTTTTCCAGTAGTTTCCGGAGAAAAGAGCGGGGAACGGGGGGCACAGCGATTGACATAATACAGAGGCCGTGATACAATTTAACAAATTTCTGATCAAATTCGACAGAATAAGAGGTTTTAATACAATGAATAAAATGAAAAAGACGGCGGCCTGTCTGGCCGTCACCCTGGCGCTGAGCGGCGTTCTGCCGGTCCAGGCGGCCCAGGCCAAACGATTTTCCGATGTGAAGGAGGAGGACTGGTTTTACAGCTTTGTCACCCAGCTGTCTGAGCAGAAGGTGGTGTCCGGCTACCCGGACGGCTCCTTCCAGCCCCAGAACAATGTCACGGTAGGCGAGGCCCTCTCCCTGATCCTGCTGGCCTCCGGCCATGAGATGAAGCCCGCCACCGGCACTCACTGGAGCAGCGGCCTGGCCGACTACGCGGTGAAAAACAAGTACATGCCCGCCGCTCTGCGCGAGGACCTGGACGCCAGGATGACCCGCCTGGACGTGGCCCAGCTGGCCGCCAAGGCCCTGAAGCTGGTCCCCGACCGGGGGGAGTCCGCCTTTGCCGATACCAAGGACGGCTATGTGAATGTGCTGTTCCGGAAGAAGGTGCTGGCGGGCAGCATGGAGGGGGATCAGCGGGTGTTCAAGCCCAATGAGCCCATCAGCCGGGCGGAGATCTGCGCCATTGTCTGGAACATCCGCAACACCGATGTCCACGCGGGACAGATCGGTACGGAGTACTACTACGTGGACGTCCTGCCTGAGGTGCCTGTGAATCCCTACAACTCCTCTCTGTTCCAGATGAACGGGAAGTACATGGACTACCTGGACCCCAACGTGGAGACCAAGGTGGGTGTGGATGTGGCCTCCTTCCAGGGCGACATCGACTGGGAGAAGGTCAAGGCCGACGGGATCGACTTCGCCATCGTCCGCATCGGCGGCCGCGGTCTGACCGTGGGTTCCATCTATGACGACAAGAAGTTCCAGCAGAATATGGAGGGGGCCCTGGCCGCCGGCCTGGATGTGGGCGCCTACTTCTTCTCCCAGGCCATCACTGTGGAGGAGGCCCGGGAGGAGGCCCAGTATGTCCTGGACAAGCTGGCCCCCTATCGCCACCAGATCACCATGCCCGTGGTCTTTGACTGGGAGGACATGGGCAACTCCGGCCACCGGGGCTACCGGCTGGCCCCCGATATCCTGAGTGCCGGTGCCAACCTGTTCTGCGGCATGATGGAGCGGGAAGGCTACCAGCCCATGATCTATTTCAACCGCTACGGCGGCTACCGCAGCTATGATCTGAGCCAGATGCTGGACTACCAGTTCTGGTTTGCCCAGTACCTGTCCACCACCAAGTTCCCCACCTTCTACTACGACTTTGATATGTGGCAGTACACCTCCAAGGGCCGCGTGGACGGCATCCAGGGGGACGTGGACGTGAACCTGTACCTGATGAAGCAGGACGGCTTCCCCCGTCCGGAGCCCCCAAAAAAGCCCGATGAGGGCGAGCAGAAGCCAAGCGAGGGTGAGCAGAAGCCGGCCGAGGGGACACAGATCCCCGATGACGGGACGATCCCGCCCGACGGCCTGGGCCTACCCAGACCCAAACAGTAAAAAAAGTTCCCTCCCGCTGGGAGGGAACTTTTTTATACATATCCGTACATGCCCCGGACGGACACCTCTCCGGCGGACAGGGCCTTTCGGCTGCCGTCAGGGAACTCCACCACCAGGCGGAAGTCGTCGTCGATGGCGATGGCCCTGGCCTCCTGGCGGGAGACGGGGGTGATCAGCTGGACCTGGTTGCCCGGGGTCAGGCAGTCGGCCCGATAGCGGTCCAGATACTCCGCCTTGTTGTCCGGGAAGCCGGCGCACATCCGGTCCAGCGCCCGAATAATGGCGGCGGCCAGATCGGCCCGGCGCACAGGGCGGCCCAGGCACAGGGCCAGGGAGGTGGCGATCTCACGGACCTCGTCCTGAAAATCCTCCGGGCCGTGGTTCACATTGACCCCGATGCCGGTGACCAGGTACTGAAGGGTGTTGGTCTCGCTCTCCAGCCCCAGCTCGGTGAGGATGCCGCACAGCTTTTTTCCCTGGAGGACGATGTCGTTGGTCCACTTGATCTGGGGGCGCACCCCGCAGACGGCCTCAATGCCGTCGCACACGGCCACCGCCGCATAGGCGGTGAAGTCCACCACCTGATCCGGGGGGAGCTGGGGGCGGAGGAGGGCGGAGAGATAGAGCCCGCAGCCCCGGGGGGACTGGAAGGAGCGGCCCAGGCGTCCCCGCCCGCCGGTCTGCTCCTCACTGAGCACCACCAGACCGTGGGGGGCGCCCGACATGGCCCGGCGCTTGCACTCGGTGTTGGTGGAGTCGATGGTGTCCAGGCAGACCAGGGTGCTGCCCACAGTGCAGCCGGCCAGGGGGCCGGCCAGCTCGCCCTCCCGGATGCGGTCGGGGGCGCTGTCCAGGCGGTAGCCCCGGTTGGGGGCGGAGGTGATGATGTATCCCTCCTGGCGCAGGGTCTCGATGGACTTCCACACGGCGGCCCGGCTGATGCCCAGGCGCTGACTCATGGCCTCTCCGGACAGGTATTCCCCCGGGTGGGCCAGCAGCAGCGAGAGGATGGTTTCACGGCTCATTTCCGATTCCTCCAAATATCTGTTTTTGCTCATTATAATGCGCCGCAGGCAAAAGGTCAACCGGAAGAAGAACGGGTTGACCACCCTCCAGGCATACCGGGGGCCCCTGTCCCATAGAATGGTACAAATCAGAGAGCAGGAGGGAAGACTATGAACTACGAGGAGGAAAAGGGGCGGATGGAGGCCCCGCACCATGTGATCCTGGAGGGGAGGGAGGAGCTGTCCGTCTCCGGTGTGGAGGAGGTGGAGAGCTTTGACGAGAATGTGATCGTGATGGTGACCAGCCAGGGGACGCTGGTGGTCCGGGGAGAGGACCTGCACATCGAAAAGCTGTCCCTGGACGGCGGGGATCTGCGGGTGGAGGGGATGGTGGAGTCCCTGACCTATGAGGACGAGGGGCGGACCCGTCCGGGCTTCTTTGCCCGGCTGATGGGCGGATGACCGTCTCTGTGGTCCAGCAGGGGACGGCCCTGCTCCAGGCCCTGTGCCTGGGACTAGGTGTGGGGCTGCTCTACGACCTGTTCCGGGTGCTGCGGGTGCGGCTCAGGCTGCCCGGGGTGGGCGC
>JAHHSD010000052.1 GCA_020025425.1 Oscillospiraceae bacterium | reverse complement strand
CAACAAGGAGACCGAGGAGATCAAGGAGCAGGAGATCTTCATGGGCGACTTCCCCATTATGACCAACGCGGGCACCTTCGTCATCAATGGCGCCGAGCGTGTCATCGTCTCCCAGATCGTCCGCTCTCCCGGCATGTATTACAGCCGCACCGCCGACAAGGCGGACAACCTCACCTTCGCCACCACCGTGATCCCCTATCGCGGCGCCTGGCTGGAGTATGAGACCGACCTGAACGACATTTTCTATGTCCGTATCGATAAGAACCGCAAGCTGCCCATCACCTGCCTGATCCGCGCCGTGGGCCCCAAGACCGACGGTGAGATCCTGGAGATGTTCGGCGAGGACGAGCGCATCATGGCCACCATGGAGAAGGATGGCTGCAAGACCTACGAGGACGCCCTGCTGGAGATCTACCGCAAGCTGCGTCCCGGCGAGCCCCCCACGGTGGACTCCGCCGAGAGCCTGCTGCGCGGCCTGTTCTTTGATCCCCGCCGCTATGATCTGTCCGCGGTGGGCCGTTACAAGTTCAACAAGAAGATGGCTCTGTGGAACCGTCTGACCAACCAGACCCTGGCTATGCCCGTGGCCGACCCCCGCACCGGCGAGATCATCGCCGAGGCCGGCGAGGAGCTCAGCCGTGAGCGCGCCCACGAGCTGGACGACCGCGGCGTAAACGAGGTCATCCTGGACGTGGACGGCAAGATGGTCAAGGTGTTCTCCAACAACATGGTCAAGATGGAGAACTTCGTGGACTTCGACCCCGAGGAGTGCGGCGTCACCGAGATGGTCTCCTTCCCCGTGCTGTGCTCTCTGCTGGATCAGTACTCCGGCGAGGAGCTCAAGGAGGCCGTGGCCGAGCACATCGACGAGCTGGTCCCCAAGCACATCACCGTGGAGGACATCATGGCCTCCATCAACTACCTCAACTGCCTGGCTCACAATGTGGGTACCCCTGACGATATCGACCACCTGGGCAACCGCCGCCTGCGCTGCGTGGGCGAGCTGATCCAGAACCAGTTCCGCATCGGCTTCAGCCGTATGGAGCGCGTCATCCGCGAGCGTATGACCATCCAGGATCTGGACGTGGTCACCCCCCAGAGCCTGATCAACATCCGGCCTGTCACCGCCGCCATCAAGGAGTTCTTCGGCTCCTCCCCCCTGAGCCAGTTCATGGACCAGACCAACCCTCTGGCCGAGCTGACCCACAAGCGCCGTCTGTCCGCTCTGGGCCCCGGCGGTCTGTCCCGTGACCGCGCCTCCTTCGACGTCCGAGACGTTCACTACTCCCACTACGGCCGCCTGTGCCCCATCGAGACCCCCGAAGGTCCCAACATCGGCCTGATCTCCTATCTGGCCTCCTATGCCCGCATCAACCGCTACGGCTTCATCGAGACTCCCTACCGCAAGGTGGACAAGGCCACCGGCCGCGTGACCAAGGAGATCGAGTATATGACCGCCGACGTGGAGGACGAGTTCACCGTGGGCCAGGCCAACGAGCCGCTGGATGAGAACGGCTGCTTCGTCAACGAGCGCATCACCTGCCGTCACCGCAACGAGATCATCTCCGTGGAGAAGCACCAGGTGGACTACGTGGACGTGTCCCCCAAGATGATGGTCTCCGTGGCTACCGCCATGATCCCCTTCCTGCAGAACGACGACGCCAACCGCGCACTGATGGGCGCAAACATGCAGCGTCAGGCCGTGCCTCTGCTCCGCCCCGAGGCCCCCATCGTGGCCACCGGTCAGGAGCACAAGAACTGCATCGACTCCGAGGTCGCCATCCTGGCTGAGGGCCCCGGCACCGTCAAGCGGGTGTCCGCCCGCCACATCACCGTGGCCTATGACGAGGGCTACACCAAGGAGTACCGCCTGACCAAGTATCTGCGTTCCAACCACGGCACCTGCATCAACCAGCGCCCCATCGTCAACATCGGCGACTGCGTGGAGTACCACGACGTGCTGGCTGACGGCCCCTCCACCGACCACGGCGAGATTGCCCTGGGCCACAACATCCTCATGGGCTTCATGACCTGGGAGGGCTACAACTACGAGGACGCCGTGCTGCTCAACGAGCGCATGGTCAAGGACGACGTGTTCACCTCCATCCACATCGAGGAGTACGAGACCGAGTCCCGTGACACCAAGCTGGGGCCCGAGGAGATCACCCGTGACATCCCCAACGTGGGCGAGGACGCCCTGAAGGACCTGGACGAGCGCGGCATCATCCGCGTGGGCGCCGAGGTCCACGCCGGCGACATCCTGGTCGGCAAGGTCACCCCCAAGGGTGAGACCGATCTGACCGCTGAGGAGCGCCTGCTGCGCGCCATTTTCGGCGAGAAGGCCCGCGAGGTCCGCGACACCTCTCTGAAGGTGCCCCACGGCGAGCGCGGCATCATCGTGGACGTGAAGGTATTCACCCGCGAGGCCGGCGACGAGCTGGGCCCCGGCGTCAACCAGGTGGTCCGCGTCTACATCGCCCAGAAGCGTAAGATCAGCGTGGGCGATAAGATGGCCGGCCGTCACGGCAACAAGGGTGTCGTGTCCCGCATCCTGCCCCAGGAGGATATGCCCTTCCTGCCCGACGGCACCCCCCTGGATATCGTGCTGAACCCCCTGGGCGTGCCTTCCCGTATGAACATCGGTCAGGTGCTGGAGGTCCATCTGGGCTACGCCGCCCACGAGCTGGGCTGGAAGGTGGCCACCCCCATCTTCAACGGCGCCACTGAGAACGACATTCTGGACTGCCTGAAAATGGCCGGACTGTCCCGCCAGGTGGGCTATGATGAGCCCCTGATCGGCAAGCAGCTCTATCTGGCCGCCGAGAACGAGGGAGAGGACATGCGCGCCCTCACCCCCGAGGAGATGGCCGACGAGCAGCAGGTGCGCATCTGGCAGAAGGCCGGCAAGCTGCGCCTGGTGGACGGCAAGAACTGGCTGTACGACGGCCGCACCGGCGACCGCTTCGACAACCCCGTCACCGTGGGCTATGTGTACTTCCTGAAGCTGCACCACCTGGTGGATGATAAGATCCACGCCCGTTCCACCGGTCCTTACTCCATGGTTACCCAGCAGCCCCTGGGCGGCAAGGCCCAGTTCGGCGGCCAGCGCTTCGGCGAGATGGAGGTCTGGGCCCTGGAGGCTTACGGCGCTGCTTATACCCTGCAGGAGATCCTCACCGTCAAGTCCGACGACGTCACCGGCCGTGTCAAGACCTACGAGGCCATCGTCAAGGGCCACAACGTGCCCAGACCCGGCGTGCCCGAGTCCTTCAAGGTTCTGATCAAGGAGCTGCAGGCTCTGTGCCTGGACGTGCGCGTGCTGGACGCTGACGGCGCTGAGATCGAGATCAAGGACGACGAGGACGACGGATATGTCCCCGGCCGCCGCGACGACGATGATTTCTTCTTCTCCGCTGAGGAGTCCGATTTCTCTGCCGCCGGCTACACCCTGAAGGCTGAGAACGATGATGATGACCTGGCCGCTGAGAGCGGCGCGGAGCAGTCTGACGAGTCCGATGACATCGAGGAGCGCCTCTCCGATGAGGACGAGTTTTAAGAGAGGGAGGAGATTAGAGAATGAGCTATACTGAGTTTGACGCGATCAAGATTGGCATTGCCTCCCCGGAACAGATTCTGGAGTGGTCTTATGGCGAGGTCAAAAAGCCCGAGACCATCAACTACCGTACCCTGAAGCCCGAGCGGGACGGCCTGTTCTGCGAGCGTATCTTCGGGCCTACCAAGGACTGGGAGTGCCACTGCGGCAAGTATAAGAAGATCCGCTACAAGGGCAAGATCTGCGACCGCTGCGGCGTCGAGGTCACCCGGGCCAAGGTGCGCCGTGAGCGCATGGGCCACATCCAGCTGGCCGCCCCTGTCTCTCACATCTGGTATTTCAAGGGCATCCCTTCCCGGATGGGCCTGCTGCTGGACATCAGCCCCCGCATCCTGGAGAAGGTGCTGTACTTTGCCGCCTATATCGTCATTGACCCCGGCTTCACCCCTCTGGCCAAGAACCAGATCCTCTCCGAGAAGGAGTACCGCGACATGCGGGAGAAGTACGAGGACGACTTTGAGGCCGGCATGGGCGCCGAGGCCGTGAAGAAGCTGCTCCAGCAGATCGATCTGGAGAAGCTGAGCACCCAGCTCCACGCCGAGCTGAAGGACGCCTCCGGCCAGAAGAAGGGCCGCATTGTCAAGCGCCTGGAGGTGGTGGACGCCTTCCGCCTGTCCGGCAACAAGCCCGAGTGGATGATCATTGACGTGCTGCCCGTTATCCCCCCCGATATCCGTCCCATGGTCCAGCTGGATGGCGGCCGGTTCGCCACCTCTGACCTGAACGACCTGTACCGCCGGGTCATCAACCGCAACAACCGCCTGAAGCGTCTGATGGATCTGAACGCCCCTGACATCATCGTCCGCAACGAGAAGCGGATGCTCCAGGAGGCCGTGGACGCCCTGATCGACAACGGCCGCCGCGGCCGCGCCGTCACCGGTGCCAACAACCGCGCCCTGAAGTCCCTGTCCGACTTCCTGAAGGGCAAGCAGGGCCGTTTCCGTCAGAACCTGCTGGGCAAGCGTGTCGACTACTCCGGCCGTTCCGTTATCGTGGTCGGCCCCAACCTGAAGATCTATCAGTGCGGCGTGCCCAAGGAGATGGCCATTGAGCTGTTCCGTCCCTTCGTCATGAAGAAGCTGGTGGAGGACGGCCAGGCCAACAACATCAAGTCCGCCAAGAAGATGGTGGACAAGGGCGCCCCCGCAGTGTGGGATGCCCTGGAGTTCGTCATCAAGGACCACCCCGTCATGCTGAACCGCGCACCTACCCTGCACCGTCTGGGCATCCAGGCCTTCGAGCCTGTCCTGGTGGAGGGCCGCGCCATCAAGCTGCACCCCCTGGTTTGTACCGCATTCAACGCCGACTTCGACGGCGACCAGATGGCAATTCACGTCCCCCTGTCCGCCGAGGCGCAGACCGAGGCCCGTGTGCTGATGCTGTCTGCCAACAACCTGCTGCGGCCCCAGGACGGCGGCCCTGTCACCATCCCCTCTCAGGATATGATCCTGGGCGCCTACTACCTGACCTACACCCGCGACGAGGAGGGCACCGGCCACATCTTTGCCGACAAGGACGAGGCCATGCTGGCCTACGACGCCGGCGTGGTCACCCTGCACTCTCCCATCAAGGTCCGCGTGTATAAGGAGATCGACGGCGTGATGCAGCACAAGCTGGTAGATACCAGCGTGGGCCGCCTCATCTACAACGAGGTCATTCCTCAGGATCTGGGCTTCGTGGACCGCACCAACCCCGAGACCATGTTCGACCCCGAGATCAACTTCGTGGTGGGCAAGAAGCAGCTGGGCAAGATCATCGACCGCTGCATCACCAAGCACGGCTTCACCGTGTCCGCCAACGTGCTGGACGGCATCAAGGACCTGGGCTACCACTACTCCACCCGCAGCTCCCTGACCGTCGCCATCGCCGATATGACCATCCCCCAGAAGAAGTATGAGCTGATCGCTGAGACTGAGAAGGAGATCATCAAGATCGACCGCCAGTACCGCCGCGGTCTGATCACCAACGACGAGCGTTACCGCCTGTCCGTGTCCGCCTGGGAAAAGACCACCGGCGACGTGACCGAGGCCCTTCAGGAGTCCATGAACCGCTACAACCCCATCTTCATGATGGCTGATTCCGGCGCCCGTGGCTCCATGGCTCAGATCCGTCAGCTGGCCGGTATGCGCGGCCTGATGGCCGATACCGCCGGCCGTACCATCGAAATCCCCATCAAGGCCAACTTCCGTGAAGGTCTGTCTGTTCTGGAGTACTTCATCTCCTCCAGAGGCGCTCGAAAGGGCATGGCCGATACCGCTCTGCGTACCGCCGACTCCGGTTATCTGACCCGTCGTCTGGTCGACGTCTCCCAGGAGGTCATCATCCGCGAGGACGACTGCGGCTGCCACGACGGCATCGAGGTCAGCGAGATCAGCGAGAACGGCCAGGTCATCGAGACCTTCGCCGAGCGTGTCCACGGCCGCTATCCCGTGGAGGACATTGTGGATCCCGCCACTGGCGAGGTGCTCTTCGACCGCAACACCATGCTGCGCAAGGAGGACGCCGAGATCCTGGAGGCCCACAACATCCACTCCATCCAGGTCCGCTCCGTGCTGACCTGTCTGGCCCGCAGCGGCGTGTGCGCCAAGTGCTACGGCATCAATCTGGCCATCGGCGAGCCTGTGGGCGCCGGTGAGGCCGTCGGTATCATCGCCGCCCAGTCCATCGGCGAGCCCGGCACTCAGCTGACCATGCGTACCTTCCACACCGGCGGCGTGGCCGGCGGCGATATCACCCAGGGTCTGCCCCGAGTCGAGGAGCTGTTCGAGGCCCGCAAGCCCAAGAAGATGGCCCAGCTGGCCGAGATCGCCGGCGAGGTCAGCATCGAGGAGACCAAGCGCAACGTCATGTGCAACCTGACCATCACCGCTGACAACGGCGAGGTGGTCACCTACGCCCTGCCCTATTCCGCCGGTATCCGCGTGAAGAACGGCGACCGGGTGCCCAAGGGCGAGCAGCTGACCGAGGGTGCGCTCAGCCCCCACGAGGTGCTGCGGATCCGCGGTGTGTCCGAGTGCTACAACTATCTGATCCGCGAGGTTCAGAAGGTGTACCGTCAGCAGGGCGTTGACACCAACGATAAGCATATCGAGGTCATCGTCCGCCAGATGATGCGCAAGGTCCGCGTGGAGGAGTCCGGTGACTCCACTCTGCTGTCCGGTTCCACCATCGAGATCACCGAGTTCCTGGACGCCAAGGCCGCTGTCCAGGCCCGGATCGACGCCGGTGAGAAGAACGAGATGGGTGAGGAGCTGCGCATGCCCACCTGCACCAGACTGCTGATGGGTATTACCAAGGCCTCTCTGGCCACCGAGTCCTTCCTGTCTGCCGCCTCCTTCCAGGAGACCACCAAGGTCCTGACCGAGGCCGCCATCAAGGGCAAGGTGGACCACCTGCTGGGTCTGAAGGAGAACGTCATCATCGGTAAGCTGATCCCCGCCGGTTCCGGCCTGGCTCAGTACCGCAAGGCCGATCCCATCGACGAGAACGGCAACCTGATCGTTCCCGGCGCAAGCGGGGCTGAGAAGCCCGCCGAGGAGGAGCTGGAGCCCGCCGAGGTGGAGGACGATGAGGTGGAGGAGGACGAGGTCCTGTCCTTTGCCCTGGAGTCCTCCGACGCCGAGCAGGCCGAGGAGAACACCGATCAGGAGTGATTTTTCCACACAGGGTGTGAAAAAATCTCCCAAAAGCGCCGAATAAAACTGTCTGCGGGGCCGCTGTCATAGCGGCCCCGCAGTTTTTTGCACATGGGTTGTGGAGAGTTTCGTCCCCGCCAATGGTTTTTCATCGATAACTGCACACAAAACGAGGAAGAACGCTGCAAACCGTGGCGGCATTGTTGGCACCCCTAAAAAGTGCAAAACGTCCCAGTTCTGTGGTGTCGATTCCGAGGGGCGGCAGCCGAAAAATAGAGGGCATCCAGACTGTTGGGTGGTAAAATGCTGAGGTATGGGTGCCTTCTAAACCTGTACCGCCGCCCGCTCAACGGGGTACCAGGGGGCGCACCCCCTGGCGCCTTTTCCCGGATTTTCGGCGGTGAAAATCGGGTCCGCCGGGAGGGCGGGGACTTTTTCGTTTTCTACCAGAAAACTGTAATAAACCTTGTGAGGATAGTTCCGCCCCCGGTCCCCCATCAGGTCGACGGCGGTGGTGTTTTAATGACACCCCAGCCCTGAAAATTGGAGCACACCGCGACAAATCATGGCACTTGAACCACTCCGGCTGCCGCCCCCGCGAAAAGAGCATTGAAAATCCTGATAATAGCTGCCATTCCATCACGCTGCGAAATGCCGCACAAGCTGCCGTCTTTTTCTGTTTTCTGGTACCCTCAGAAGTGCGTTACCGCACTGACGACAACACACCCAAAACGAGGAAGAACGCTGCAAACCGTGGCGGCATTGTTGGCACCTCTAGAAAGTGCAAAACGTCCCAGTTCTGTGGTGTCGATTCCAAGGGGCGGCAGCCGAAAAATAGAGGGCATCCGGACTGTTGGGTGGTAAAACGCTGAGGTATGGGTGCCTTCTAAACCTGCACCGCCGCCCGCTCAATGGGGGTACCAGGGGGCGCACCCCCTGGCGCCTTTTCCCCGATTTTCGGCGGTGAAAATCGGGTCCGCCGGGAGGGCGGGGGGCTGGCGAGTTCTGCCGGAAAACGGGATCCATGCACCGGAACAAGGCACCCCCAATCAAACCGAGTCAGCATAAAACCCCGCCAGCGGCTGCTGGCGGGGTTTTATTATCCAAAGATTGACCCTGTGACAGATTTAATGGGTATCTCGTAGAGCAGCTGTCCCTCTTTATCATAGGCCATCAGAGCGGAATCATGATACAGATAGTTCCGGGAAAGCGGGAGCATTTTGTAAAAATACCGCCGCCCATTCTGTTCCAGATAACAGGACTCATCGGTGAGCTCCACAAGGGGTAAGGATTCCTGCTGTTTTTTCTCCTCGTTCCAGGCGTGAGAGGCTATGGCCACATGGCTGACCAGAGGATCGTCGATGCGGCCAAACCAGACGATGGACTTGTCGTCCTTTTCTGACTGGACCATGTGCCACTCGCCCACATAGAGCGGCGCTGGTTCTGTGCAGTCCAGAGCCACACCGAAGGCCGCTGTCCAGCCCAGAGGGGTGAGATAGGTGCCAGTGAGGTTGGTGGAGCGCTCGTCTCCGGTGAGGTAGAGGAGATGGAGGAAGTGGACGCCGGGCAGACGATAGCGGGCAATGACCTCCGGACGTCCGGGGATGCCCAAGCGGTGCTCCTGCATTCGGATGGCCTGGGAGGGGAAGAGGAGCAGGGTCTTGAATACCACATTGAGGACCAGCAGAGCGCCCAGGGCGATGGCTGTCCAGCGCAGGGCGCTGCGGCGGCGGGAGAGGGCGGGGGTCTGTTTGGATTTTTTCATGGCTGTCCCTCCTTCGGCAGAGGAATGGGCATGGAGCAGGTCTCTCCAAAGAGGGTACACTCCAGGATCAGCTCCTCATCTCCCGGCTCCAGGGGGAGGAAGAAGGTGCCGTCCATGGTACACCAGTTCTCTGTGCTGATGCTGCAGTTTGCGGTGCGGGAGCCGTCCGGGGACCGGAGGGTGAGCCCATCGCCGATGGCTTCGGAAACGGTCCCGCCGGGGAGGCGGTCATAGGTACACACAGCCACATGGGCGGCAGTGGGGACCCCGTCTGCGGCGTCCGTGCTGACCCAAAAGACCCGGACCACATCGCTGCCCACCCGCATTTTCAGGTTTACCTCCTGGCTGGCATAGGCGCGCTCGCTGGGCTGGGCAGCGGACACCAGGCTGGGGTCGATGCGCATGGCCACACTTTTCCAGAGGAAGTACAGCATTCCCATGTTCAGAAAGGCCACGCAGCAAAACAGGATGAACAGGGTGACCGCCGCCCGCTTTAGGATGAGCCAGCCCATGGGGTACTGCTTGTCCAGCTCCCTGGCCATCTCCTCCGGGTCGCCCATGGCGGCCTCCGCCTTCTCCAGGGCCTCCTCCGGGGTGTAGCCGATCTCCTCCAGGGCGCAGGCGTGGTCCTCCAGGTGGGCGTTGAGCTCCTGGGCGATGGCCTGCTTCTCCTCCGGCGTCACCCGGCGCAGGGAGCCAAGCACCCGGGCGCTGTAACTCTTGCCGGCCATCTCAGCACCCTCCGCTGAATTGCAGCACCGCATTGACCGCCCCGGCGTACTGCTGCCAGCTGGTCCGCTCCTCCGCAAGGGCCTGGAGACCCCTGCGGGTGAGGTGATAGTATTTCCGCATCCGACCGGTGGGGGCCTGCTGCTGGTAGGCCTCCACCAGTCCGCTCTGCTCCAGGCCGTGGAGGATGGGGTAGAGGGTCCCCTCTTTCATTTCAAAGACCTGCTTGGATTGGCGGGCCAGCTCCACGATCATCTGGTAGCCGTACATGTCCTCCTTGGACAGGAGGGAGAGGACCAGCAGCTGGCCGTGGGCCATGGGTGACTTTTTCATGTTGCGATTCCTCCTTTATACCTAGAATTTCTATGTATATTATACCTAGTACTACTAGGTATGTCAAGCGGGTGGTTGTGTTCTGTTGAAATAGAAAATAACAAGAGCGCCTCCGTCAGAAGAAAAAGACGGGGGCGCCCTGTTTATGCTTTTGTGAAATAGGAGCTATGCGAGCGGGGAATATTACTTGATGCTGTTCTCGTAGGACTCGATCATCTTCTTGACCATCTGGCCGCCCACGGAACCGGCCTGCTTGGAGGTCAGATCACCGTTGTAGCCCTGCTTCAGATTGACGCCCACCTCGTTGGCAGCCTCCATCTTGAACTTGTTCATGGCCTCGCGGGCATTGGGAACCATAGTAGACTTATTACTAGACATAGTGGGTCTCTCCTTTAAAAATTATTGTTTGGACTGAATTCTCCTGGATGGAACGTCCACACATAGCATGACCCGCCAAAGCCCGCATATACCCGCGGAAAACTGCCAATTTCTTCTGTCCGGATTGTGGAATTCCGGCTGCGATGGATTTTGAGAAATGACAGCCGTTTTGGATGGAACCCGTGAAATGGAGAGAGACAGGGAAAAACAATGGCTGCGGAGAAACGCAGCTTACTTGCGGATTTGCGGAATTTATGATATTCTAATCCCGCTGTACATAAGTTTGATCACCTGCCGGACGGCGGAGTGCGCCTGATTAAAAAGATGAGAAATTTTTATGAATCGCAAATTGCAAGTGCAAGTTGGACACCCCGCACAGTAAAAATTTGTTAGCT
>JAHHSD010000051.1 GCA_020025425.1 Oscillospiraceae bacterium | reverse complement strand
GTGGTGGGGGACTGGAGCCCGCTGGGCTGGCCCTGGATGGCGGGGCCGTGGGCGTCGGAGGAGAGGTAGTAGAGCTGGAGGGGGGGCGGCGTCTCCTGGGATGGCCGGAGGGAACAGCCTGTCAGCAGGCACAGCAGGAGCAGAGCGGAGATCGATCGTCTCATCATGGATCCTCCTCGGTCTGTGGAATACGGTAGATGGGGAAGCCTACGGTAAACACGCTGCCCTCGGAGGGGCGGGAGCGGACGGTGACCCAGCCGTTGTGGCGGCGCACGGTGTCCCGGACGATGGACAGGCCCAGTCCGGTGCCGCCGGCGGCCCGGGAGCGGGCCTTATCCACCCGGTAGAAGCGGTTGAACACCTTGGACAGGTCCTGCTCGGGGATGCCCAGGCCGGTGTCGGCCACCTCCAAAATGACCTGGTTGTCGTCCGGATAGACCTGAATGCGGATCGTTCCGCTGGGCACATTATACTTGATGGCGTTTTCCACCAGATTGAAGCACACCTGGTGGATGTCGTCCTGGCTGGCCAGGATGGTGCAGTCCGGCTTGAGGGACAGCTCGATCTGGATGTCCTGGGTCTCTGCGATGGGGCCCAGGATGGTCAGGGTCCGCTCCACCACACGGCCCAGGTTGACCAGCTCGGTCTTGCCCACAGGCAGACTGTCCAGCCGGGAGAGGGCCAGCAGATGCTCGGTGATGCGGGTGAGCCGGTCGGCCTCCTCGCCGATGTCGGAGACGAAGTCCCGGATGGTCACCTCGTCCAGATCCTCGGTCTGGAAAATGGAGTCGGTGAGCAGACGGATGGAGGCCAGAGGGGTTTTCAGCTCGTGGGAGGCGTCGGAGACAAAGCGGCGGCGGACCTCCTCGGTGGCCTGGAGCCGGTCTGTGAGCTGGTTGAACTCCTCGGCCAGCTGGTCCAGCTCGTCCCGCCCGTCGGTCTGGAGCCGGTGGCCATACTCGCCCTCACCCACAATGCGGATGGCCCGCAGCAGGGCGCCGGTCCGGGTGGTGAGCACCTTGGAGAAGAGGGCGGACAGCAGCAGAGTGATCATGGTGATCACCAGGGAGATGGTGCGCAGGTTCTGCTGAAGGCTGAGCAGCAGGACCCCCTGGTCCGCGTCCTCCTCGTAGAGGTAGATGGAGCCGATGGTCATGCCCCGGTAGACGATGGGCATGGCGATGCTGGAGGCGAAAAAGGTGTCCCGGAATTCGGAGTGGAACACATCGTGGCCCCGCAGCGCCTGGACCACCTCCTGAAACAGGGCGTAGCGGTAGACCGGGGTCTCTGGGGGGTCGTCCTGATCCAGAGGGAGGGCGGTGCTGTCGTACAGGATGAGCCCCGCCGGATCGGTGACCAGGATCCGGTCCAGCCCCGTGGTGTCCAGCATGTTCAGCACCCGCTCCACCTGCTCGGCGGACAGGGATTCAAGCTCCATCAGGGCGGAGGAGATCACGGCGCCCTGGGTCTTCATGGCGTTGCGCTTGGAGCCGAAGAGCAGATCCTGGGAGGCCAGCAGGGGGTAGGTGTTGAGCAGAAGCAGCACCACGGCAAAGACGGCCAGGTAGCTCATGGCATATTTGGTTTGAAGGGAAGCGAAGAAGGGGACCCGCTTGCTCCGCTGCGCCTGATTGGACATAAGATCCCCTCCCGGGTGTGAGATTACTGCCCAGCGGCCCGGTCCTGGGCGATGAGCAGCTTGAGGGCCTCTACCCCCACGTCAATGGCGGCGGAGGTGTCGTGGGACTCCTTCTGGTCCAGCCCGGCGGCCTCCCGCTCCTGGTTCCAGATGACGTGGAAGCAGGAGCCGCAGCGCACGCCCCGGGCGGCAGCCACGGTAAAGAGGGCGGCGGACTCCATCTCGGAGGCCAGGACCCCCAGCCGCTTCCAGGCCTCCCACTTGTCCAGCAGCTCCCGGGAGACGGGCATGGATTGGGGGGAGTGCTGACCGTAGAAGGAGTCCTTGCACTGGACCACGCCGGCCTTCCAGGGCTTGCCCAGATTCTGGGCGGCCCGGACCAGGGCGGAGAGCACCTGGAAATCGGGGACGGCGGGCCACTCGATGGGGGCGTACTCCCGGCTGGTGCCCTCCATGCGCACCGCGCCGGTGGCCACCACCACGTCGCCGCTCTGGACCTCCAGCTTGATCCCGCCGCAGGTGCCCACCCGGACAAAGGTGTGTGCGCCCAGGTTGACCAGCTCCTCCATGGCGATGGAGGCGGAGGGGCCGCCGATGCCGGTAGAGACCACGCTCACCGGCTCACCCAGCAGGGTGCCGGTGTAGGTTACATACTCCCGGTTGGTCTGGATGTGGACCGGATCGTCAAAGCGGGCGGCGATATCGGCGCAGCGGCCGGGGTCGCCGGGAAGGATGCAGTATTTCCCGACCTGGCCGGGACCGCACTGAATGTGAAACTGAATCTGACGCTCTTGCATGAAACTCCACCTCGTATCTTTCTCCGCAGATGCGGACGGCGTTGTGTCCCTTGGTGTGCATGGAAGGGGGAAAATCAATGTGTGATGTGAAAATATTATACCCCCTTCCAGGACCGCGCGCAAGGCGCGATATGAAATCCTGTGCGCAGAAAAGCGCGGTGCTTGATTTATTTCAGAAAATAGAATATAATAACCCTCTAAACTTTGAATTGATGCACCGCTGAGGATGGCAGACGATGTGTTTATGAATCAGGAGAAAGGAGATGAGCTTTATTAGATTAAAAATGGCGATCGGGGGCTGTCTGCTTCTGGTCCTGGGCTTTCTTGTGGGGAGTGTATTTCCGCAAAAGTATCTGCCGTGGTCGGTGGAAACGGACATCCCGCAGCAATACAGCCGGACGGATATGATGAGCACATCCACACAGACGCAGGATATGGAAACGCAGACAGAGGACCGGGCGTTGGACGTGGGAGAAGGCTCAGTCTCCGGGTCCGGACTGAATCCCAAGGAGAATTTCCACCTGCTGAATACGGCCTGCTCCGTGCTGCGTGCCATTCAGAACAGAGACTATGCGGCCCTGAGCGGATTTATTGATGCGGAGCGGGGGGTGACCATCACTCCATATTCCACGGTGGATACAGAACAGGATTTGAATTTTACCCCGATCCAGGTGAAAAACTTTGCAAAGGATCAAACACGATATACCTGGGGTCGGATGCCGGGACGGGGTGAACTGATCCAGCTGACGGTGGAGGAGTTCATGTCCGGCTATTTGTTCGGCTCCGACTACACGCAGGCCCCCAGGATCGGTGTGGATCGGGTCAATATCAGAGGAAATGCGCTGGAGAATGTAGAGGAGGCCTATCCGGGCTGCCGGTTTGTGGACTTCACCTTCCCCGGCAGCGGGAAGAACAGCGCCGGTCAGGACTGGTCCTCTCTGAAGCTGGTATTTGCCCCTGGAGAACAAAACTGGAGCCTGGTGGGGCTGATCCACAGCCAGTGGACCGCGTAAGCGCACGGAGGAAAGTGAACGATGATCGGATGTCCCGCACAGGCTGAGACCTGGGTGGGACATCCTTTATGTGTGATATTGCAAAAGAGAGAATAAAAGAAAAAAGAAGAGGAGAGTATGATCTGCGATGAAGATCGTGATCGTTGGAAACGGAAAGGTAGGGTTCACACTGGCGGAGCAGCTGGTGAAGGAGAACCATGATGTCACCATTGTGGACATCAATGAGGAGGCCCTGCGCCGGGCGTCCGATGCACTGGATGTGATGGGGATTCAGGGCAACGGCGTGTCGTCCGCCACCCTGAGGGACGCCGATGCGGCGCACGCCGATCTGCTGGTGGCGGCGACCAACTCGGACGAGGTCAATATGGTCTGCTGTCTGACCGCAAAGAACATGGGGACGGGCTATACCATCGCCCGCATCCGCAACCCGGAGTATACCATCGGCCTGGATGATCTGAAGAAGACCATGGGCATCGACATGGCCATTAACCCGGAGAACGCCACAGCCGTGGAGATCGCGCGGCTGCTCCGTTTCCCCTCGGCGGCCAATATTGAGACCTTCTGCCGGGGACGGGTGGAGCTGATGGGCTTCCGTCTCCAGCCGAATGACTTTGTGGTGGGCAAGCCCCTGCGGGATCTGTCCGCCCAGGTCAAGAAGATGTCCCTGCTGTTCTGCGCTGTGGAGCGGGAGGAGGAGGTTGTGATCCCGGACGGCTCCTTTGTGCCCCGGGCGGAGGACAAGCTCTATATGATCGGCCGCCCCAGCAGCATGGATCAGTTCTGCAAGCTGCTGGGCCGCTATACCTTCAAGGTAAAGGACGTGTTTATCGCCGGCGGCGGCAAGATATCCCTCTATCTGGCGGCCATTTTGGAGAAGCTGAAAATACATGCCAAGATCGTGGAGATCTCGCCGGAGCGCTGCCGGAGCATCAGCGAGCGGCTGTCCCACTCCGTTGTGCTCTGCGGCGATGCCACGGACCAGGAGCTGCTGGAGTCTGAGCGGCTGTCTGCGTCAGACGCATTTGTGGCCCTGACGGACCGGGATGAGGACAACCTGATCATCTCCCTCTACGCCAAGCAGCTTGGGGTCAGGACGGTGATCACCAAGTCCAACCGGCAGAACTATGCCGGCATTGCCAGAGCGGTGGGGCTGGACAGCGTGATCTCGCCCAAGTTCATCACCGCCTCCCTGATCCTCCAGACGGTGCGCGGCATGCACAACTCCCAGGGCAGCGTGATGAACGCCCTGTACCGGATCGCGGACGGCGCGGCGGAGGCCATGGAATTTACGGTCACCAAGGCCACCCGCAATCTGGGGGTGCCGCTGAAGGACCTGCGGCTGAAAAAGGGTGTGCTGCTGGCCGTCATTGTCCATGGCAATGAGATCGTGATTCCCGAGGGCAGCTCCTCCCTGGCGGTGGATGACTCCGTGATCATCATTGCCGGGACCAATCTGATCCGGGATCTGGATGACATTTATGAGGTGGAGGACTCCGCTTTCGGCAGCCAGGGAGGGAAGAAATGAACCTGAAACTGGTGTTGAAGCTGGTGGGACGGGTCATGCTGGTGGAGGCCGCCTCCATGGTGGTCCCTCTGGTGGTCGCCATGCTCTACGGGGAGAGCATCGCCCCCTTCCTCTGGAGCATTCTGCTGATGCTGATTGTGGGCTTCGGGCTGTCGGCCATCCGGGCGCCCGGGCACTTCTTTACCCGGGAGGGCTTCTGCGCGGTGGGCCTGATCTGGCTGATTACCGGGGTGATGGGCGCCCTGCCCTTCTACTTCTCGGGCAGTTTCCCCTCCTTTGTGGACTGCCTGTTTGAGACCTATTCCGGATTTACCACCACCGGGGCCACCATTCTGACGAATATCGAGGCGCAGCCCTACGGCATCCTGTTCTGGCGCTCCTTTACCCACTGGCTGGGCGGCATGGGCGTGCTGGTGCTGGCCACCGCGCTGCTGCCCTCCATGGGCATCCGCTCCCACTATCTGACTCAGGCTGAGACGCCAGGCCCGGTTTTTTCCAAGCTGGTGCCCAAGCAGTCCAAGACCTCCAAGATCCTGTACAGCATCTACTGCGCCCTGACCCTGGTCGAGGTGCTCTGCCTGCGCCTGGCCGGCATGCCGCTGTATGACAGCTTTATCCACGCCTTCTCCACCGCCGGCACCGGCGGCTTCTCCTGTAAAAATGCCAGTGTGGGCGCCTACAACAGCGGGACTATTGACATGATCATCGCTGTGTTCATCCTGTTCTTCTCCCTGAACTTTGCCATCTACTTCCTGATTTTGAGCAAGAAGTGGCGGGAGGCCCTGGCCAGCGACGAGCTGCATTTTTTCCTGAGTGTGGTGGGACTGGCCACGGTGCTGGTGATGATCGGCATTTATCCCCTGTACTCCGGCCTCTGGGAGAGCTTCCGGTATGCCTTCTTCCAGGTGGTGTCCATTATCTCCACCACCGGCTTCGGCACGGCGGACTTTGAGCTCTGGCCCCGGTTCTGCGGCGTCATCTTCGTTCTGCTGATGTTCTGCGGGGCCTGCGCAGGATCCACCGGCGGAGGAATGAAGTGCTCCCGCGTGCTGGTGCTGCTGCGGGCCATCCGCCGGGAGATCCACCAGATCATCCATCCGCGGGAGATGGAGGTGGTCCGGCTGGACGGAAAGGTGGTGCCCGAGCGCACGCTCCACTCCATTGCCGTCTTTGTGGGCTGCTATCTGCTGGTCATTCTGGGAGCGGGACTGATCATCTCCCTGGACGGGTACACCTTCTCGGTGTCCTTCAGCGCGGCCCTCACCTGTGTGAGCAACGTGGGACCGGGCCTGGAGCTGATCGGCCCCAGCGGAAACTTCTCTATTTTCTCCCCGCTGTCCAAGCTGGTCATGTCTTTGTGCATGGTGATTGGGCGGCTGGAGATTTTCCCCATCCTGATCCTGTTCTCCAGAAGTGCCTGGCGGAAAAACTGATAAGTATATAACAAACATATTTACAGCACCTGTTAGTGTGGAGTTAACGGGTGCTGTATTGCATTAAGAATTAAATAAACAAAAATCATGTTGCAATTATAACGCTATGTGGTAAAATATACTCATAAGCATGAGCCTGTTTCTCTAAAAAATGGTTTTGTATGAAGATTAACGGGGAAATGCGAAAAAGGAGTGTGTTGCAAACATGAATGAGCTGTACATCTTTGGCCTGGCAGGCGCGTTGATTGCGCTGCTGTTCGCTCTGGTCCAGGGGAAAAAGGTCATGACCTTCTCTGAGGGAACTGAGAAGATGCAGAAGATTGCGGCCTCCATCCGCGAGGGGGCCAACGCTTATCTGAAGCACCAGTACACTACGGTAGCGAAGGTTTTTGTCGTTGTGTTTGTGATCCTGGTGATCATGGCCTGGGCCACGGACGGACGGATGCTCTCCAAATTCACTCCTTTTGCTTTCCTGACCGGCGGGATCTGGTCCATGCTGGCCGGACTGGTGGGCATGAAGATCGCCACCAACTCCAACGCCCGCACCGCCCAGGCCGCCTCAGAGAGCCTGAACAAGGGCCTGCGGGTGGCCTTCTCCTCCGGCTCCGTGATGGGCTTCACCGTGGTGGGCCTGGGTATGCTGGATATCTCCCTGTGGTTCTTTATCCTGCATGTGATCGCCGGCATTGATGACCCCATGGTTTTGGGCAACATCATGGTGATGAACGGCATGGGCGCCTCCTTCATGGCCCTGTTTGCCCGTGTGGGCGGCGGTATTTACACCAAGGCTGCCGATGTGGGCGCCGATCTGGTGGGCAAGGTGGAGGCCGGCATCCCGGAGGACGACCCCCGCAACCCCGCCACCATCGCCGACAACGTGGGCGACAATGTGGGCGACGTGGCCGGTATGGGCGCCGACCTCTACGAGTCCTATGTGGGCTCCATTCTGGCCACCTTTTCCCTGGGCGCCTGCGCCGGCTACGGGTTTGAGGGCATGGTCCTGCCCATGCTGCTGGCCGTCTGCGGCATTGTCTGCTCCATCATCGGCACCTTCTTTGTGAAAACCAAGGAGGACGCCGACCAGAAATCCCTGCTGAAATCCCTGCGTACCGGCACCTACCTGGCCGCCGCCATGTCGGCGGTGGTGGCAGCTCCTCTGACCTATGCCATTCTGGGCAGCTGGGGGGTCTATGCGGCCATTCTGGCCGGTTTGATCGGCGGCTGCGCCATCGGCTATTTTACCGAGTACTACACCTCTGATACTTATAAACCAACCCAGAAGCTGGCCGCCGCCTCTGAGACCGGCGCCGCCACCGTCATCATCGGCGGCATCTCCCTGGGTCTGAAATCCACCATCGCCTCCATCCTGATCGTGGCCGCCGCCATTCTGGTCAGCTTCTTCTCTGCGGGCGGCAGCGTCTCCTTCAACCAGGGCCTGTACGGCATCGGCATTGCCGCTGTGGGCATGCTGTCCACCCTGGGAATCACCCTGGCCACCGACGCCTACGGTCCTGTGGCCGACAACGCCGGCGGCATTGCTGAGATGTCCGGCCTGCCTGAGGAGGTGCGTGAGCGCACCGACGCCCTGGACTCCCTGGGCAACACCACCGCCGCCACCGGCAAGGGCTTTGCCATCGGCTCCGCCTCCCTGACCGCCCTGGCCCTGCTGGTCAGCTATGTGAATATCGTGGCGGACAAGAGCGACGCGGTCATGGATCTGACCCTGACCAACCCGCTGATGCTGGTGGGCCTGTTCGTGGGCGCCATGCTGACCTTCGTGTTCTCCGCCCTGACCATGAGCGCGGTGCAGACCGCCGCCCAGTCCATCGTGCTGGAGGTCCGCCGCCAGTTCAAGGAGATCAGCGGCATTATGGAGGGCAAGACCGACCCTGACTACGCCTCCTGCGTGGCCCTGTGCACCAAGGGCGCCCTCCATGAGATGGTGGCCCCCGCTCTGCTGGCTGTGGTGGTCCCCATCCTCACCGGCCTGCTGCTGGGCCCTGTGGGTGTGGTGGGCCTGCTGGGCGGCGTGTCCGTCACGGGCTTCGCCATGGCCGTGTTCATGTCCAACGCCGGCGGCGCCTGGGACAATGCGAAAAAGTACATCGAGAGCGGGCACCACGGCGGAAAGGGCTCCGAGTGCCACAAGGCCGCCGTGGTGGGCGACACGGTGGGTGACCCCTTTAAGGACACCTCCGGCCCCTCACTGAACATTTTGATCAAGCTGTGCTCCACGGTGTCCATCGTGTTCTCCGGCCTGATCGCCGCCTTCCACCTGCTGTAAAACAGGAGCAGAACACCGAATGGGTGAGCCTGTGGGGGAGAAATACCCCAAAATAAAAGGACTTGCCGTCTGCATGACACAGACGGCAAGTCCTTTTCCTCGCCGGGGCGGAGCGGCTCAGCTCACATGGATGGCATCCACGGGGCAGGCGTCCGCCGTCTCCCGGACCTGATCCTCCATCCCCGCAGGGACGGCCTGGAGCACATCGGCCTTTCCGGCGTCAGTCATGGCGAAAACAGCGGGGCAGAGGTTGGTGCACAGTCCGCATCCGATGCAGCTGTCCTTCACATGGGCATACATAACGGAAAGCTCCTTTCTGATTGAGAGATGAAATCAGTATCCCCGCAGGAATAAAATTTTATACACAGGACAGAATGTAGTGAGATTGCCACGGGAATCGGGATTTTGACGGGGGATTTCTTGCTGATTTATGCTTGACGGAGCTTGTAGAACATGATATAATCTCGAAATGTCGTGGTAGGGATATTTTGCCCAAACGACAGCCAAGCCCCACAGGGGAAAAGGAGGGGCGCAAATGTTCAACGAACTGAGAACCGCGGAGAAGGTCGTGGGCGCCAAACAGGTCAAGCGCGCCCTGAGAGACAAAAAGGTGCGCTGGGTCTTTCTGGCCAAGGACGCCGATCCCCGCGTAACCCAGCCCATTGTGGAACTGTGTGCCCAGCATGCGGTGCAGATGGCCACGATCCCCCGGATGAAGGATCTGGGCGAGGCCTGCGGCATCAGTGTTGGCGCAGCGGTGGTTGCGATTTTCTGACCGCCGTAAAAATTTGGTTTTAACGGTATAAGGTCCGCCTTATCCTGTTAAAATATAAAACAAGCCCGATCTCGGGCGAAGATGTGAGAAAGGAGGAAAACCATGCCTACTTTTAATCAGCTGGTTCGCAAGGGCCGCGAGAAGGTGACCTACAAGTCCACTTCCCCCGCTCTGCAGCATGGCCTGAACACCCTGAAGAGCAGCGAGACCGATCTGCCTTCTCCTCAGAAGAGAGGTGTCTGCACTGCCGTTCGTACTTCCACTCCTAAGAAGCCGAACTCCGCTCTGCGTAAGATCGCCCGTGTGCGTCTGACCAACGGCTATGAGGTCACTGCCTACATCCCCGGTGTTGGCCACAACCTGCAGGAGCACTCCGTGGTCATGATCCGCGGCGGCCGTGTCAAGGACCTGCCCGGTGTGCGTTACCACATCATCCGCGGCTCTCTGGATACCCAGGGCGTCAACGGCCGTATGCAGGCCCGTTCCAAGTACGGTGCCAAGCGTCCTAAGGCCGGCAAGAAGTAAGTTTCTCCTCGGAAACCTGCTTTCGGACAAATTGTCCAACCTGAATTGCATTGTGCGTTTGCGCAAGGCAACTGCCTTGCCGAGCGTTTACCTATATCATTAGGCAGACCTCGGACAGGCATTACACGGATCGCCCGAGCGCGGTTCGAGTACCTATGAATTCTATAATATTATAAGAAGGAGGGAAGCAAAGTGCCCAGAAGAGGAAATGTACCCAAGCGGGAGGTTCTGCCTGATCCGCTGTATAACTCCATCCTGGTTACCAAGCTTACCAACAGCATCATGCTGGATGGCAAGAAGGGCGTAGCTCAGAAGGTGGTCTACGGTGCTTTTGATATCATCAAGGAGAAGACCGAGAAGGACCCCATGGAGGTCTACACCCAGGCCCTGGAGAATATCATGCCTTCCCTGGAGGTCAAGGCCCGCCGTGTGGGCGGCGCCACCTACCAGGTCCCCGTTGAGGTCCGCCCCGAGCGCCGTCAGACCCTGGGTCTGCGCTGGCTGACCACTTATGCCCGTAACCGTGGTGAGAAGACCATGAAGGAGCGTCTGGCCGGCGAGATCATGGACGCCGCCAACAACCTGGGTTCCGCCGTCAAGAAGCGTGAGGACACTCACAAGATGGCTGAGTCCAACAAGGCCTTCGCTCACTACCGCTGGTAAGGGGGAGCAACAATGGCTAGAAAAGTTACTCTGGAAAACACCAGAAACATCGGCATCATGGCTCACATCGATGCCGGTAAGACTACGACGACCGAGCGTATCCTCTACTACACCGGCGTCAACTACAAGATCGGCGAGACCCACGACGGTACCGCCACCATGGACTGGATGGCTCAGGAGCAGGAGCGTGGTATCACCATCACCTCCGCTGCTACTACCTGCTACTGGCAGGGCACCAAGAAGCAGTTCCCCCAGACCCGTCTGAACATCATCGACACCCCGGGCCACGTGGACTTCACCGTCGAGGTGGAGC
>JAHHSD010000050.1 GCA_020025425.1 Oscillospiraceae bacterium | reverse complement strand
ACACCTCTTATATATTTATATTAAATGGCAGAACAAGCTCTGTTTTTCCTGCTATTTACGATCTATTACCACTGCCTTTTAACTGTGCTGCATCTACCACACATGAGTTACCAGTCGTTGTCATATCAGGTGGTAAAAAATTACCCTTTACAGAGTACATCGCAGTATTGGATGTGTGAAAGTGGGCAAGAAAGTCTTGTTGATCGACGCTGATCCATCCATCCATCTCAGTGGCGGGAATTTACCACTTCACTGTAAAAAACAAAAGCATTGACACGGCCCGACCCCAAGTGCTATATTACAATAAAAACTTGAAATGATTTCCAAAAGGAGAGCCGTTATGAATGTAGAAAGAGAACAAAAGGCCCCCTTTCTGAAATGGCCTTGGAACATTGTGGCCTATGTGCTGGCGGCCGTTGTGCTGAGCGTTCTGCTCAGTCCTTTGTTCGGTATCCCGCTGGTGATTCTGTTTGCCAGACATCAGCGCAAAAAGCACCCGGGTATGCCGGAGGGCGGCTACTGTCTGGCCCGGACACGGGGTTCGCTGAAATTCCTGCTCTGGGGGCTGGCTTCCGGGACTTTGGGCGGCGGGATGCTGTGGGTCGTGTGGTACGACTACACCCACCAGATGGGTCTGGATCAGAAACCGGCAGAGCAGATCGGCTTTCTGGTGGTGGGAGGATTCCTCCTTCTGCTGGGACTGTTCCTGTGCTTTGTCGGTATCCGGGACAGCTTTTTCCCGGAAAAAAGTGTGCTGGCGGATTCCATCCGCTCCCAGCTGCCCTACCCGGATGAGGCCCCGCCTGTGGCGCAGCTGTTCGACATGGTGGACAAAGACCTTCAGGCAAACGGCATATCCTTCGGCCGGGTTATGATCGGCGAAGAGTGGGTGCTGGGCGACCACGCCAGCTACATCCCCCGGATCCGCGGGGTCTTTGGTCGGGATGAGATCGTGACCCACCACAGCAACAACAAAACCACCACCTCCCGTGAGGTGGAGCTGTACATCGTGGACGACCGGGATCAGGTTATGTACAGCGACGTGAAAGACCCCAATGAGCTGCCCATGATTATGGACTGTCTGAAGCTCCGGGCGCCCTATGCGTACTTTGGAGACTACGGGGAGATGAGCCGCTTCCGCGGCGTCTCCGACGAGGAGCGGGAGGCCCGGGAGCGGGAGTACCGCCGCCGCCAGGCGGACAAGCAGTTCAAGGACTTCCAGAACCCGCCTGAGCGGGAGCAGCGAGTGATCCTCTCATCCTATGCGGTCAGCGCCACCTCCCGGGTGGATGAGCGTATTCTCCAGGAGATTTTGGACAGTGAGTATCGAGAGAAGGGTCTGGTGCTGACGGCCGGCAAGCCCTTTTCCTTTGAGGGCGTGGAGTACGGTGCCCTGTGGTGCTTCCCGGACACGGAGGAGGGCACCCAGCTGGTCCTGGAGGAGTACATCCCCGGAGCGACCCGGAACACGAACCGAAAGGGACTGGCCCGCTGGGTCCACAGCGACAAGGAGGCCGTGCGCATCCTGCTGGCCTGGGCAGAGGGCAAAATCGACCAGCCGGAGCAGTGGCAGCTGGGCTGTCTGGAGCAGTGGGGCGCAATTGATCTGAACATCAACGCCCGGGACAACCAGGGAAATACGCAGGGGAGCACCCACCCCGGCGAGCTGCGCTTGGTCTCCTCGGAGGGCGTGGGACAGACCCACTATACCTTCACCCAGGAGGATATCCAGCTGGCGGCCGATGGCATCGTGGACCAGAGCTACCAGATGGTGCGCTGTGTCAAGAAGGGCGGCTATCTGTTGATGACTGTCCGGGCTGGCGACAAAATGGACGGCCGCTGCACCGTGACGGTCAGCCGCCCCGTGGAGGGGGAGCTTCGGTTCTTCGAGACCAAATGCACGCACCGCCAGGCGGCGGACTGGTTCCTGGCTTTTTACGATGGAACTTTCTCCCCTCAGTGGAGGGAGTGGAAAGATGTGACCCGCAAGGTCACCAAATAAGAAAAAAAGAGGCGAACATCTATGGGAAAGGTATTCAGCGACAAAGTGGAGCAGGCGCTCCAGTACATCTACTACAATGAGCGGCTCCAGAAAGGACACGAGGGACGGGAGCTGCTGTTGGAAGCGGTCAATGAGGGAGACGCGGATGCCATGTGCATCCTGGCCCGGTGCTGCTGCGGCAAGCAGTATGTGTGGGAGGGCCACGGCTTCCCGGAGCAGGAGAAGGAGGCCACCATGCTGCTCCATCAGTCGGTGGAGCACGGCAGCGCCATCGGCGTGCTGGTGGCCCTCCGCAGCGGAGAGCTGACCCCCTCTCTGATGAAGAAGATGCCCTTTGCCAACCTCCAGGAGGCGGCGGACAAGGTGGAGTCCATGGCCGCCCAGGGGGACGCCTTCTGCCAGTATACCCTGGCCAACAGCTATTTCTGGTGGGACTTCCGCCGCATTCAGAACAAGGGCAGGGACTCCTTTGGCAGCGACCAGGAGTTCAAGGCCTACATGAAGGAGAACATCCTCAAGTGTGAGGACCTGTTCTGGAAGGCCTTCCGGGGCGGTATTTTCCTGGCGGGCAACAACCTGAACAAGCTCTACCGGGAAGGCGACGAGGACATTATCCCGCCCCAGCCCGAGAAGGCCAAGGACATCGCCAGGATCGGCGCGGAGTACGGCTACCCCTCCTGGCAGTACAGCTACGCCGGCCAGCTGCGGGACAAGGAGGAGTACGCCGAGTCCATGCGCTGGTATGAGCGGGCCATCGAGGGCGGCGAGCTGGACGCCTGCTACTGGGTGGGCCAGTTCTACCAGCTGGGCCGGGGTGTGGAGAAGGATTACCGGAAGGCCTCGGAGTACTTCGAGCGCTGCCTGGGGTGCGAGTGGGGAAGCATGCACACCTACTGCGCGGACTACCTGGGCATCAACTACTTCAACGGCGATGGCCTCCCCCAGGACTATGCCAAGAGCTATCAGCTGCTCACCTGGGCCTACCAGTCGAAGCCCAACCACAATTTCGGCGTCTACTTCCTGGCCAAATGCTGCTTCGAGGGCCTGGGCACCCAGCAGGACTACGGCCTGGCCTGGCAGTACCTCCAGGAGCTGGACTGGAAGAACAATGAGGCCGATTACATGCGGGGCTACCTCTACTGCCACGGTTTGGGCGGTGTGCAGGAGGACCTCCAGAAGGGCGTGGAGTACCTCCAGAAGGCCAACACTAAGGAAGCCAAAGAGGAGCTGCTCAACTACAAAAAGACTCTGTTCGGTAAGTGGAAACGGAGATAAGAGGCTGATTTTGACACAAAACGTGGGACTGACCAAGGTCGGTTCCACGTTTTTGCTGCCACGGGGGAGAGGAGCGGTCCCTTCTTTTCCTTTTCCCGGTGCTGAAATTGTGCTATAATAACGAAAATGCGGATGAATGGGGGACGGAGCAGCCATGATGCCCTCTCCGCCCCACGGGAAAACTTTTTTGGAAACGGTGACGATATGAGAAAACTGGTTATTGGGATACTGGCCCATGTGGACGCGGGTAAGACCACCCTGTCCGAGGCGATGCTCTACCTGAGCGGCAGTATCCGCAGCCTGGGCCGGGTGGACCACCAGGACGCCTTTTTGGATACAGAGAGCCTGGAGCGGGAGCGGGGCATCACCATCTTCTCCAAGCAGGCCCGCTTCGACCTGCCAGACCTCCAGGTGACGCTGCTGGACACGCCGGGGCATGTGGACTTCTCGGCGGAGATGGAGCGCACCCTCCAGGTGCTGGACTGCGCCGTCCTGGTGATCAGCGGCTCTGACGGCGTCCAGGGGCACACGGAGACCCTGTGGGGGCTCCTGCGCCGCCACCATATCCCCACCTTCCTCTTTATCAACAAGATGGATCTGGCCGGGGCGGACCGGGCGGCCCTCCTGGCCCAGCTCCGGGACCGGCTGTCTGACGGCTGCGTGGATTTCTCCGCACCCCGGGACGACGTATTCTGGGAGAGCGCAGCCACCTGCGGGGAGTCGGCACTGAACGCCTATCTGGAGACGGGGACCGTCCCGGAGGGGGAGCTGAAGGAGATGATCGCCCGGCGGAAGCTGTTCCCCTGCTGGTTTGGCTCCGCCCTGAAGCTGGAGGGGGTGGAGGAGCTGCTGGACGGCCTGAACCGGTACGCCCCCAGCCCCGTCTACGGGGAGCAGTTCGGAGCCCGGGTCTATAAAATCGACCGGGACAGCCAGGGGGGGCGGCTGACCTACCTGAAGATTACCGGCGGCTGTCTGCGGGTCAAGGACCCCGTGTCCGGTGTGGCGGGGGAGGAGGAGTGGACGGAGAAGGTCAACGAGATCCGGCTCTACTCCGGGAGTAAGTACCAGACTGCTGATCAGGCCCAGGCGGGTACCGTGTGCGCAGTTACCGGTCTGACCAGGACCCGGCCGGGTCAGGGCCTGGGCGCCGAGGGGGCCGGAGAGGAGCCTGTGCTGGAGCCCGTTCTGAGCTACCGCATGCTCCTGCCTGCCGGCTGCGACCCCCATACGGTCCTGCCCAAGCTGATGGAGCTGGAGGAGGAGGACCCGCAGCTCCATCTGGTGTGGAACGAGGCGGTGGGGGAGCTCCATCTCCAGCTGATGGGGGACATCCAGCTGGAGGTGCTCAGCCGCCTGATTCAGGAGCGCTTTGGGCTGGAGGTCACCTTCGGTCAGGGCAGCATCGTCTACCGGGAGACCATCGCCGGGCCTGTGGTGGGCATCGGACACTTTGAGCCCCTGCGCCACTATGCGGAGGTCCACCTGCTGCTGGAGCCGGGAGAGCCGGGCAGCGGCATCCAGCTGGCCAGTGCGTGCAGCACCGATTGGCTGGAGCTGAACTGGCAGCGGCTGATCCTGACCCACCTGGCCGAGCGGGCCCACCCCGGCGTGCTCACCGGTTCCCCCATCACCGACCTGCGCATCACCCTGATCGCCGGCCGGGCCCACAAGAAGCACACCGAGGGAGGAGACTTCCGCCAGGCCACCTACCGGGCGGTGCGCCAGGGGCTGATGCAGGCGGAGAGCGTGCTGCTGGAGCCCTGGTACGACTTTCGTCTGGAGCTGCCCGGGGAGTGCGTGGGCCGGGCCATGACCGATATCCAGACCATGGGCGGCACCGTCCAGCCCCCCAGGCTGGAGGGGGAGAACTCCGTGCTGGAGGGCGGCGGCCCGGTGTCCGGGCTGCGGGGGTACTGGCGGGAGGTCAGCGCCTACACCAGGGGCCGGGGCAGACTGACCTGCCAGGTCAGCGGCTACCGCCCCTGCGCCGACCAGGAGAAAGTGGTGTGCGCCCTGGGCTACGATCCGGAGCGGGACGTGGACAACCCGCCAGATTCGGTGTTCTGCGCCCACGGCGGCGGCTTTCTCGTCCCCTGGTATCAGGTCCCGGAGTTTGCCCATGTGGACAATGGGCTGGATCAGAAGGGAGTGCCCGAGGAGAAACGCCCGGCCGCCCCGGCGGGGGGCAGCATGTCCCGGCCGGGCCCCTCGCTGGAGCAGGACAAGGAGCTCCAGGCCATCTTTGAGCGGACCTACGGCAAGGTGGAGCGGAAGGCCTTTGAGCCGGTGAAGAAGCCCGCCCGCACCAGCCTGGACGAGGGGAAATACACCATCCGCAGCCAGTACACCGGCCCGGAATACCTGCTGGTGGACGGCTACAACATCATTTTTGCCTGGGAGGAGCTGGCCCGTCTGGCCCGGGAGGACGTGGAGTCCGCCCGGGGGGCCCTCATTGACCTGATGGTCAATTACAAGGGTGCCTGGGGCGGGGAGCTGATCCTGGTCTTTGACGCCTATAAGGTGAAGGGCAACCCGGGGAGCATCGAGAAGGTCAACGGCATCTATGTGGTGTACACCAAGGAGGCCGAGACCGCCGACTCCTATATTGAAAAAACCACCTATGACCTCAGCCGGAACCACAGGGTCCGTGTGGCCACCTCGGACGGTCTGGAGCAGATGATCATTCTGGGCCACGGCGCCCTGCGTGTCCCTGCCCGGGCCTTCCAGGCCGAGGTGGAGCAGGCCCAGGGCCGGATCAGCCAGTTCCTGGCCGAGCACAACCGCAGGGGCCGGGAGCGGGATTCCCTGCAATATACCGCCAAGATCGGGCGGCACAAGTGAGGACGTCAAGCCGTCTTGGACAAGAAAAAACCCGCCTGATTTCAGAATCAGGCGGGTTTTTCTCAAATCACTGTAAAAAGATGCGGTCCTGATCCGCAGGATTGACCGTGACACTCAGATCGGTGAACTCAAATTCGTGGTAATCACCCAGCTGATGGGCCCGGAGATCCTTCAGAAGCTCATCCTTGTAGGCGAACAGCAGGGCTACGGGCGAGCCGGAGGAGCGGAGATAGAGGCTTTCCTCCAAGGGCTCTCCCGTGCCGTTGTTGTAGTCGTTGTGGTAGAGCTGAGGCGTGGAGATGGAGGAGCGGTAGGCGGCGTCGATCCGGACGGTGCCGGGGGCTACCGACTCGCTGACAGAGAGCTGGGTGGTGTTGGAATCCGTCAGATCGAAGGGGAGTCTGACATAGACCTGGCTCTGGTCGTGGAACAGCTCCACTTCAGTGGAATAGTACTTCGTGGTGCTGTCAGAGAGCGGCTTTTCCCCGGCGTAGGTGAACTTGGAGAGCTCTCCGAAGCCCACTCCGGCGCCGATGCCGACGATCAGCAGCCCGCCGCACAGCAGGCCCGCCATGGTCAGGCGGATTTTATTCAGCTTGGTCATAGGTAAAGTTCTCCTTTCCGGGCCGATGCCAGATCAGGGTCCAGCCCAGGCCCAACAGGGCCGCACAGCACAGCAGAACGCCCAGTGTACACAGGGTGACGCCGACGAGGGGATAGCCCTGGCACAGCAGGATAACCAGCGCGCCCAGCCCCAGCATGATGGCCAGCGCAAGCAGGATGATGGGGGAGGCGCACAGCAGGAGCGCCAGATTCCAGGCCAGACGCAGCAGCAGGATGCAGGCACTGCCCAGCCAGCTGATGGTGCGATTCCAGCCGGAGCGCAGGCCGGCCAGCCAGGGACCGCGCTCTTTTTTCACCTTGGGCGGCCGGGGCTCCCGGACGGAGACGCCGGTGTCCCGGTGGAACCAGCCCCGGACTTTGCTGCTGACGCCGCGGAACCAAGTCCCGATCCCATGGCCCATGCGGACAAAGAAGTCCCGGACTGCCCGCCCGGCCCCGCTCAGCTTTTGACCCAGGGTGGAACACATGCCGCGGACGCCCTGTGCAGCGGCGGGGGTGGGTGCAGGCGCCTGGGCTGTATTCCGGAAGTCGGGCTTTACATGGTAGGCCCCCAGGATCTCCCGGGCCAGCTGATCCGGATCTCCGAAATCCCGGATGGCCTCCTCCTCAGAGAGACCGCCGCTGATGCGCAGGTCGATATGCTGGGCGTACTCGGCCAAAATATCCTGCTGCTCAGAATCCTCCAGCATGGCAATGCGCTGATTCAGGTCCTCTAAAAATTCTTGCTTGTTCATTCTTGTCGCTCCTTTAGGAATGCATTGACTTGCTTCTGAAATAGATCCCAGTCCTGTTCCAGCTCCTGGCGGTGGAGGATGCCGGAGGCGGTGATGTGGTAATATTTTCTGGGCGGTCCCTCGGTGGACTCGCGCAGATAGGTTTCAAAATAGTGTTCGTTGGTCAGACGCTTCAGGAGGGGGTAGATGGTGCCTTCGTTCACATCTACGACCTTGGAGACCTCGGCTACCAACTCGTAGCCGTACATATCCCGTTTCCGGACCGACTCCAGCACGATGAGCTCCAGAACGCCTTTTTTAAATTGCGTGTTCATGTACACCCACCTTTCACTGATATCTTACGCCTAGTACTTTGTAATGTCAAGTACTAAAAAATAAAATGTACATGGACGTACAACCGGATGCAAAAAGCGCGCCGTCCGCAGACGGCGCGCTTTCATAAAATGGGTTAAAATGTGGCGATTTTTTTAAATTATGGGATAAACAGGACCAAAATAGAGGTGAGTATCCCGCACACACAGATGGCGATGGAGCTCATGGCCCCCTGGATCTGGCCCAGCTCCAGGGCCTTGGTGGTGCCAAGAGCGTGGCTGCATGCCCCGATGGCCAGCCCCTCAGCGATGGGATCGGTGACGCGGAACACCTTGGACAGCAGGGGGGCGAACATGGCGCCCAGGATGCCGGTGACCACCACAGCGGCGGCAGCGATGCCGGCGATTCCGCCCCGGCTCTCGGCAATGCCCACGGCGATGGCGGTGGTGACGCTCTTGGGCAGGAGGGAGGAGACCAGGACGCTGTCCATCTGGAACAGCTTGCACAGGCCCACCACGCAGCCCACACTGGCCACGCTGCCGGCCAGACAGCCCGCCAGAACGGGGAGGAAATATTCCTTCAGGGTTTTGTGCTGCTGATAGATGTTCAGGGCCAGCACGGCGGTGGCGGGGTCCAGCATCAGCTTGATGACATTTCCGCCCTCGTTGTAGGCATCCAGGGGGATGTGGAAGGCGGTGAGCACAGCGATGACCAGGACGGCGGCGATGACCAGGGGATTGCAGACGGCCCAGCCGGTCTTTTTCTGGAGCCAGACTCCCACGCCCCAGGCCAGAGCGGAGAGGGTCAGACCGAAGAAGGGGGAGTAGAGCAGATCAGCCCACATGGGTTTTCTCCCCCTTTCTCTGAGAACAGCGCACCAGCAGCTGCACAGTCCAGGCGGTGATGCCGTAGACCACCGGCACAGTCAGCAGAATGACAGCCAGTATAGGGAGCATCTGGTCCTTCAGCAGATCCAGGTGCTCCAGAATACCCACGGCGGTGGGCAGAAAGAAAAAGGCCATATTCTGGATGAGAAATTCGGAGAAGCGCTGGATATGGCCCTCTCTGATCCAGCCGATCAGCAGCAGGGCGGCCAGCAGCACCATGCTGATGACGCTGGCGGGAAAGGGAACGGGAAGGAGGGTGGCTAAGCCCTCGCCCAGCAGGCACAGACCGAAAATGACGGCGGCCTCGACCATGATATGCAACACAGATCACCTCTATGAAATTTGGCGGCCCATCCAGGGGGATGAGACAAACAGGTTTATTTTAGCGCAAAATAAAAAAATGTCAATGCGTGTGAGGGGAACGTGAGGGTTCAAAATCAACAAAAAATGCTCCCCGATTTTTCGAAATCGGGGAACATTTGATCAGTTTGGAATTATGTCGGAGAACCGTGCGCAATTAACCTATCAGCATGAGAGACGTTCCTTTTTCTTCAATCGAACCGTCTTGCCCTCCGGGGACAGAGCCACTCCCCAGGTCTTGTTTAATGCAATCCGCTCCAGCTCCTCCATGTACGCCAGCACCCGTGCCTCCCACCCATCAGCCTTTCCCTCAATAATTGTAACAATGTCTTTGGCTGCATCGCGGTTTTTCAAATGAGATACTGTATCTTCGGGATCATCAAACCCAAATTCAACAGAACTTCGGAGCCATTTTTCTTCACCAGCCATTACCTGTTTTAACAGTGGTATTGTTTCCCCATAGTTCCCCATCCAAATTGCATTGTGTGCCATCGCAAGAAACTGAAGGGCATCATCGTTTCCCGGGTTTATGCAAAGTGAAAGTACATCATCTTTATGATTTTGAGTGAGCCACGCGAATTTTGCAAAATCAAATGCATCAAAATAGGCAAAAATCTCCCGCTCGACCTGTGGCTCAATTGCCACTTCCCAAGCCTTTCGCATCTCTTCAGGACGGTAAAGTTTTTTACCGGATACTTTGTCAGGAATCGCCAAGCCGGTGTACCAATTGTATTGTTGAGCATCATCATTGCTTCTTTTGGGCGTTATCCTTCTTCTGGCAAATAGTGCCGTAGAAAAAGAGGCCGCAGGTGCCACCAGCATATTAAAATCAGTTTCACCATAAGTTACTTCTATCCATATCATTTGGATATGATGTTCCCTAATACGGATAAGTGTCTTTGATTGTTTTGGGCTTACCACAAAGCCATGTGTCTCAGCTAGTGTACATAACTGACGGTATAGGTATTTATTTGTTTCTGACGTGCTCCACAACATAGACTGTTCCATTGTAGTTCCTTCTTTAGAAATGTTTTTTGTGGTGATGCATTGCCAGGTCTAAATTCCCAATGGGTAGTTCCTGGAATGGGCACCTTTGCACTTATCGGTTTCTTAAGCAGATTTCCCTGGTTTTTGCCTGCGGTTGAAGGGGGCATAGGCATACTGGGACTTATCGTCTGCCAATGAATTCATGCAGCAGTCACAGGTGTAGGCGGAGGTGTTCCGAACCTGGACGGGGAGGACTTGCTAGGCTTCAAAGGTATGGGTGCCCTTGTCCTCATACTTGCTTGCGGTTTGGATTTCTAATCAATCTTTTATGAACAAACTGAATTAACGTTCAAAGCATGGTATTCAGATCTTCTTTGCATGATCAAATCAATATTTTCAGGATAATCCCGCGCTAATTGAATATCAGCATTGATTCGTTGTATTTCAGCGCTGACCGCTTGATCTTCTTCCGTTGCTTCCTCTGGTTCTGCCATCAATTCTACAATCAATTCAAGGGCACAAACTGCAATACCTGCTACTTCTATCTTTTCACATGGTTTAAGGCACCAATAAGCAAAATCCCCAACTGCACAATAAAAGCTTTTTGCCTCATAATTCAGGTCAACTTCAGCAGACAGTTCTTCGATTTGATCAAATAGTTCGCAGTATTCTCTCCAGTCGCTTTCCTGCACAAAGCCACGTTGCATCCTTGTCCAAATTATATCCAGGCATTTTTCCTCAAGCTGTACCACAGCTTCTCGTTCCTGCTCAAAATATGGGCACTTTGAGATGCCAACCAGGAATGGCTGCCACAGCCTCTCTACAGCTAACACCCCAACCACTAATGCCTGGTCATCGGGTATTTGGGCTAAAGTTTTTTTCATTTCTTTATATTTCACATCAACAATCGTCATATTCGCAATCACGCTTCTAACTTATCTTAAACATCTACATAGGTTATTTTAAATAGTTCATCCATAGCAATGTATTTTTGCTTTTGCAGTCGATTCCTATGCGTCTGTCTGGAATAAAGGTTTTGCTCCTTGTGTCCTTTTTAGGGCAGGCTTGCTTTCAGTCCATATATTTTTATGTTTCCGTTCGAATTTGTACAAACAGCCCAAAATAACAACAAAACCCCCGCACATTGCCCAATCGGGAATGCACGAGGGTTTTGCGTTTAGATATAAATCTCCGCGGTTAAATCATGCCATTTTGACGGCTTTATGCCGTATCCATGGGATTTATAGAAGGTTTGAGCCTCATCAAATCCAATGGTGAATGACAGAACTTTTACTTGCGGGGGTTCTTGATAGCAGCCTGAGCAGCGGCCAGACGGGCGATGGGCACACGGAAGGGGCTGCAGGAGACGTAGTTCAGGCCCACATTGTGGCAGAACTCCACGGAGGAGGGATCGCCGCCGTGCTCGCCGCAGATGCCCAGCTTGATGTCGGGGCGGG
>JAHHSD010000005.1 GCA_020025425.1 Oscillospiraceae bacterium | reverse complement strand
TTGGCGGAGAGAGAGGGATTCGAACCCTCGAACGGGTATTAGCCGTTACACGATTTCCAATCGTGCGCCTTCGACCAGCTCAGCCATCTCTCCATGGCGCTCGTCTCTTGGCTGCGGTCTGTCGCAGTAACAAAACGTATTATAACAGGTTTTGGCGAAGAGTCAAGTCTTTTTTTGAGTTTTTTTAAAATTCTTTTCAGGGCCGGTGATATCCACATTCTGGGAGGGCTCCTCCACCAGGATAATGTCCTCTCCGATGCGGCGCACAGATGCCCAGGGGATGCGCCGATCCCGCTCCCGGCCCAGCAGCCCGAACAGCCGCAGCCGGCCGGGGACGATCAGGGTGCGCACCTGACCGCTGTCCAGGTCGATCTCCAGGTCGCCTACATAGCCGAAGCGGGTCCCGTCCGAGATACTGACGATCTCCTTGTACCGCAGATGTGCCATCCGTGCCTCCATCCAGGCTCGCCCCTTTCATACGCTGATAACCCAACCTATGAAAGGGGGAGCTTGGACTATGCCGGATTTATTCCGCCACAGGTGCAGGGATGGTCTTGATTCCGAAAATGAAGTAGACCAGGTGAAACAGCCACACAATGGCCAGGATGACCCGGCCCACGGGGACGGCGTGCATCATCACAAAGCCAATGCTCATCAGAATGGTCACAGTGACCATAATGCGGATCTTGGTTTTTTTGGTCATGCCCTTGCCGGCCACATAGCTCTCCAAGTTGTCCTTATAGAGCTTGGTGCCGATAAACCAGCGGTGGAGCTTTTCTGAGCTTCTGGCAAAGCAGAAGGCGGCCAGAAGCAGGAAGGGAAAGGAGGGGAGCATGGGGACAACGGCGCCGATGGCACCCAGGCCCAGGCCGATGCAGCCGCCGATCAGATAGAGGATTTTCTTCAGATTCATCTCGATGTTTCGTCCTTTCGGTTTTGTTTCAGGTTGTGTTTCTCTCGCAGCATGGAGAAGGCGTGGGAGAGGGCCATCCCCGGACGGTGGAACAGCATCCTGGGTCCGGAGAAGCGCATGATCTCCCGGATCTTTTCCCGCATATCGGGCTTGTAGCAGTGGACGGAGCAGTTGACGCAGAAGGTTTTGGACTCCATAAAGGGGCAGTGGTCGGTCCGGGCCCTGGCGTAGTCCAGCACAGCGGCGCACTGGGGGCACAGCTCGGCCCCTCTGGTGTGGTGCTGCTTGTGGCAGTAGAGGGCAACCATTTCAGACACCACCTGTTTCTCCTTTTCGCGCTTGAGGGTGAGGTTTTGTTCCATCAGCTCACCCGTCCGTTTTCCACGGAATACACCTGGTCGGCGATCCCCATGGTGGAGCGCCGGTGGGAGACCAGCACCACGGTCTTGTCCCCGTGTTCCTGATGGAGGGAGCGGAGGATGACGGCCTCATTCAGGCTGTCCAGATTGCTGGTGGGCTCGTCCAGGAGGAGGAGGGGGGAGTCGTGGAGGAAGGCCCGGGCCAGGCCCAGGCGCTGGCGCTCACCGCCGGAGAGGGTGTCGCCCAGCTCGCCCACGTCGGTGTCGTAGCCCTTGGGCAGGCCCATGATGAAGTCGTGGACCGAGGCCTTTTGACAGGCCAGCTCCACCTCGGCCCGGGTGGCGTCCGGCTTGGCCAGGAGCAGATTGTTGAGGATGGTGTCCTTGAAAAGGTGGGTCTCCTGGGTCATAAAGCTCTCCATGGTCCGCAGATCCTCTGTATTGATGTGGTTGACGTCCCGGTCGGACACCAGGACCTTGCCGCTGTCCGCCTCCCAGAAGCGCATGAGCAGCTTGAGCAGGGTGGATTTGCCGCTTCCGCTGCGGCCCACAATGCCGGTGACCTTGCCCTTGGGGATGGTGAGGGTCAGGTCCTTCAGGATATCCTGGTCCCCGTAGGCGAAGGACAGGTGCTCGGTGGCAGCGCCCTCGAAGGAGATGGGGTCCTCGCCCACCACGTCGTGGACCACGGGGTGCTCCTCCAGAATGTCCAGCACCCGGTTGCCGGCGGCAAAGGTGTACTGCAAGGTCCCGCCCAGGTTGGCCAGGGAGACGGTGGGACCGAAGGAGCTCATCAGAGCGATGGTGGGGATCAGCACACCGTCGAAGGCCACCAGGCCCTTGGCGTACAGCAGAGCGGAGCCGAAGAGCATCACCAGATCGAAGCCGATGAGGATGGCGCCCACCGCCGCGCTGCCGGTGCCGGCCTTCCGTTTGAGCAGCTCGTCGTCCTCAGCCAGCTCCCGGCTCATCCGGGTCATCTCGTCCAGACGCTGGCCGCCCTGGTTGTACTGGATGGTCTCACTCAGACCGCGCAGGCTGTCCAGCACAAAGCCGCTGAGCTCGCCGGACTTCTTGCGGAAGGCCAGACCCTTGTCGCCGCTGGCCTTGGAGATGAGGATGGGAAGCACCATGCCTACGGTCAGGTAGGCGATCAGGGCGATCAGTCCCAGGGCCCAGTGGTAGGAGCTGATCAGGGCGCACATGATCAGGGAAAAGAGGGTGGCGATCACGATGGGGGAGATGGTGTGGGCATAAAAGACCTCCAGCAGCTCGATGTCGGAGGTGATGACCGCGATCAGATCGCCCTTATCCCGGCCATCCAGCTTGGCGGGGGCCAGGCGGCGCAGGGCCGCAAAGACCTTGTCCCGGATCAGGGCCAGCAGCTTAAAGGCGATGAAGTGGTTGCAGGCCTGCTCCCCGTACCGGAGCAGTCCCCGGGCCACGGCGAACAGGATCAGAACGGCGAACAGCGCCTTGAGGGGGAGGGGAAGGGGAAAACCCAGAAATCCGGTCACCGCGTAGCCCCCCAGCACGGTGATGAAGGTGGCGCAGAGGTTGCCCAGCACGCCCATCAGGATGGCCAGGAGCATATATCCGGTCAGAGGCTTGACCAGCCCGACCAGCCTTGCCATTACAGTCAGTCCAGAACGTCTCATGTCCGGTCCTCCTTCACATAGGTTTCCAGCTCCTGCTGGGTGTTCCAGAGCCGGCTGTACACCCCGCCGCGCTCCAGCAGCTGGGAATGGGTGCCCTGCTCCGCCAGTGCCCCCTGGTCCAGCACATAGATGTGGTCGGCCCGCACCACATTGGCCAGCCGGTGGGAGATCAGGAGCACAGTTTTGGTTTTGGCCAGGTCGTAGATCTGGTCCATGATGTCGTTCTCACTCTCCACGTCGATGTTGGAGGTGGCCTCATCAAAGAGGTAGACCGGGCTGTCGTGGAGGATGGCCCGGGCCAGAGCCAGCCGCTGGCACTGGCCGCCGGACAGATTGGAGGCCTTTTCGCTCAGCTGGGTGTCCAGGCCCTGCTCCCCGGCCAGGAAGTCGAAGAGCTTGACCTGCTTCAGCACGGCGTTCATGGCCGCGTCGTCGGCGCTGGGATTGCCCATGAGCAGGTTGTCCCGCACTGTGCCTTTGAACAGATAGCTCTGGTGGCTGACATAGGTGAAGTGCTCCATCAGGCTCTGCTCAGAGATTTTTTCCAGGTCCAGACCTCCCACGGTGATGCTGCCGGTGTAGCCCTTGTTGCGGCCCATCAGCAGGCCGGCCAGGGTGGATTTGCCGCAGCCGCTCTCGCCCACGATGGCGGTGAAGCCGCCCATGGGGAGGTCCAGATCCAGGCCGTGGAGGATCTCCCGCTGTCCGTCGTAGGAGAAACGCAGGTCCCGCACCGCCACGGAGCAGTCCTGGCCCAGAGACAGGGGGCGGTCCCCCTCCTCGGGCAGATCCAGGAGGTTGAAAATCTTGTCAGAGGCCGCCATGCCGTTCATGGCGATGTGGAAAAAGCTGCCCAGCATCCGCATGGGAATGAAAAAGTCCGCCGACAGCAGGATAATAAGCAGGCATCCGGCCAGATCCACGCGGCCCTTGTTCAGCTGGGTCACGGCCATGATGACGCCCAGGGCGGCGCCGCCGTAGGCCACCAGGTCCATGATGGTGATGGAGTTGAGCTGCATGGTCAGCACCTTCATGGTGATCTTGCGGAAACGCTCGGCCTCCTCATTCATGGCCTGATGCTTCTGCTCGTCGGCCTGGTAGATTTTCAGGGTGGTCAGGCCCTGGAGGTTTTCCAGGAAGGTGTCGCCTAGGCCGGTGTACTGGTCCCAGTACTTGCTGAGCAGTTTTTTGGCCCAGGTCTGCACTGCGGCGATGGAGATGGGAATCATGGGCACACAGACCAGCAGCACCAGAGCGGAGGGCAGGTTCACAAAGCTCAGCACCACAAAGAGGGTGAGGGGGGCCAGCATGGAGTAGAAGAACTGGGGCAGATAGGCGCCGAAGTAGGTCTCCAGCTGGTTGACGCCCTCCACGGCCACCTGGACCACCTCGGAGGTCTGGACCTTCTCGTTGTAGGAGCTGCCCAGCCGGAGCAGTTTTTCGTAAATCATCTGCCGCAGGGTGATCTTCACCGCTTTGCCCGACAGATAGCTCATACGGGAGGAGGCGATGGTACATAGGAAGCGAACCACAACAGCCAGAACTGCAATCAGCAGGGCAGTTCCCCATAGCTTCGGGGTGGTATGCCCGGCAGCCAGGGAGGCCAAAAAGTAGGTAAGCGTGCCCATCAGAACAATGTTGGCCAGGAGGGAGAACCACTGGAACAGGACATTCCAGACGATGTAGGTCTTACTCTCCCTGACTGTGCCGATCAGCCGCTTGTTGATCATCATAGTCAGATACACTCCAGTCTTGCGCACGGCGTTTCAAAAGTTAGAACACACTAACTTGTGCGCTATAAATAAATTCTCCAAGTGGTTAGAGAATCCTAACCATTATAGAAAAAAAGTAAAAGTTTGTCAATCACAGAATGAAAATAAATGAGACACACAAACGCCCCCGTGTCCCGACAGATCGGGATACGGGGGCATTCTGTTACTGGGGTCCGCTGGGGGTGTCCTCCAGGTCCTCCTGGGTGAGGAGGGTGTTGTAGTCAAAGGTGCTGTAAAAGTCCAAAACCCTTTGGAGATGGGCCTGATAGTTCTCCCGGGTCAGCCGGTTCTCTCCCGCCGCCATGGCCTGGAGCATTTTCGTGTTGATCCAGGCGCCGTAGTGGGAGTCGTCCTTGTAGTTATTCAGGTCGGTAATGACGTCAAACCAGTCCAGGAAGGAGAAAAGGGTGATGTTCTCGCAGGGCAGACAGGCCTCGATATAGAGCCGCTGGGCCTCAAAGGTCTTTTCCAGGCCGCCCCCCTCCCAGAGGGAGCCCCAGTAGGCCCCGCCGAATGGGGGGAAGAAGCAGTAGAACTGGGTGTCCGGGTGGTCCAGGGCCAGCTGGACCAGGTTCTCCCGGGCGTTGGCCCGGATACGGTCGGCCTCCTCCTGGGTCAGGTGGACAACAGGACTCTCCTGGACATAGGGTTTCTGGAGCTCCAGGCGCTTCTTCAGTACGGTGTTCTTGCCGTAGGGGAACTGATCGGACCAGTAGGAGTACTGGTCAAAGGGGGTGACGCCCCCCGGCTCCCCCCGCAGCCGCTGGGCCAGGATGGGCAGGCACCGCTGAAAGATGATGTCTTTGTTCAAAACGTATTTCACATCGTTGAAGGGGTTGCGGTCATAGAGGTAGTCGGGGTAGCTGCCCAGCTCCTGGCGCAGGGCGTCCGGGGCCTGGAAGAAGCCATAGAAGTCCAGGCAGCGGATGACCAGCTTGGTGTCAGGGTGGGTGTCCAGAGCGGTGGTGAGCCGGTCGTTGATCTCCCGGTAGGTGGCCCCGGAGAAGCTGGTTTTGACAAAATCCAGGCCGAAGAGCCGGTCCGCCTCGGAGGTGCGGAAGTTCTCGGTCATGGAGTTGCCGGTGATGATAGCGTTGTAGTCGAAGTGGCGAAGAATGCCGTCATTCTGGCTGCGCTGGTTGTTCAGCGGGTAATAGAGCTCCGGGTTGGGGGCGTGGTAGTGGAAAAAGGGGTCCACATAGACCACCAGACCGATGGTGAGGACCAGTGCGGCCCCCAGCAGGAGAAAATAGCGTTTGAGCCACTGTTTTGCGTTCATAGAAAGACCTCCTTGCTCAGAAACCGAAGTAGACGAAGGTGGCCTCTCCGCTCAGGGAGATGAGGCACCACATCAGCATGATGACCTGAGCGGCCATAGCGGTCCGGGTATTGGGGAAGCTGCGCCGATGGGTGCTGCCGCACAGGGACCAGATGAGCCACAGCCCCAGGGCCAGTGCCGCCGCAGCCAGGGGGAGGAGCAGCAGTGGAGGGAGTCCCAGCCGGGGGAAGGGGCACAGGGCGGACAGCAGCTCGGCGCTCACCGACAGACCGGTGAAGGGGACCAGCTGCCCCAGCATGTGCAGCCACTGACCCACGCTTTCGGCCCGGAACAGAAGCCACAGCACGTTGACCAGAGCGAAGGTGAGGGCCCAGCGCAGGACCTTGGGCAGGCGGTCGTACCAGGTATGGATCATCTTATAGACCACCTGGGCAGCGCCGTGGAGGACGCCCCACAGGATGAAGGTCCAGTTGGCCCCGTGCCAGATGCCGCTGACCAGAAAGACAATCATCACATTGAGATAGCCCCGGGCGATCCCCTTACGGTTGCCGCCCAGAGGGATGTAGAGGTGGCGGGTGAAGAAGGTGGTGAGGGAGACATGCCAGCCCTTCCAGAACCCGCCGATGGAGAGGGCCCGGTAGGGGGCGTCGAAGTTGACAGGCAGGTCCAGGCGGAGCATTTTCGCCACACCGATGGCCATATCACTGTACCCGCTGAAATCGAAATAAATCTGGAAGGTGTAGGCCAGCATGACCAGGACCACATCCAGGGAGAAGAGGGAGCTCTCATTGGCAAAGCCCCAGTTGGCGGCCTTGACGAAGGCGTCGGCCAGGATCACCTTTTTGAACAGGCCCAGGGTAAACATGCGGATACCCAGCATCAGGTCCTCGCTGTCCAGCCGCTTGCGCTTGGGGTCCCGGAGCTGGGGGATGAAATCCTCCGGCTCCATCAGGGGGCCCATGATGAGCTTGGGGAAGAACAGGATGTAGAGGGCGTACTCCAGCAGGCTGCAATCCCGGAGCTCCTCCTTGGTGCAGGTCAGCAGCCAGCTGAGCTGCTGGAAGGTGAAGAAGCTGATGCCCAGGGGCAGGATCAGGTCCTTCAGGGCCAACTGGGTGTGAAGGACCTGGTTCAGGTTGGTGAGGAAGAAGTTATAGTACTTGAAATAGAAGAGGAGCCCCACATGAAAGAGAATACCCAGCACCAGCAGGAGGGTCCGAAGGACCCCGGTCTGCCGCCGCAGCAGCAGTGAGAGCGTATAGTTGACCAGGGCGCTGCCCAGCAGGATCAGGACGCACCGGGCCCCGGCCTGGGCATAAAAGATCAGGGACATGGCCAGCAAAAAAAGCTGTCCTGCCCGGTCGGACAGCCGGTTGGCGGCAAAATAGCCCGTCACGGAGACGGGCAGAAAGAGCAACACAAAGAGATAGGTATTGAATTGCACGAACGGTTCCACCTCGCAATAGTTCCGGCATGAGCCGGGTGCAGATAGAATGCATTTTAGCACTAAACGGTGTTTTTTTCAATAGTTACGGCGAAAAGACGGATATATTCGCCCAGCCGGGCCGAGCAGGAGAATATAAAAAGTGCCGCCTGCCGGGGCTCGGCAGGCGGCACGCTGTTTCAGCGGAAGCGCATAGTCACGGGGCAGTCTGTTATGCGCCGGAACAGGCCCTCTGGCTTGACAGAGCGATCAGATCTCGTACCAGCGGATCTCGTTGGCGGCCAGGTCCAGCTGGAAGCTGGAGCCGTCGCCCTTGTAGACCGTGGTGCTCTGGGGCTCGTAGGTGTTGTTGACCACGCAGTACTTGCCGTTCTTGACATAGGCGTGGACCTCCACGTTGAAGTTGGAGGAGAACCAGCGGTCCAGCTCGGCCTCGGAGTGGGCGCTCCACAGCACGGCGCGGTGCAGCAGGCGGTTGTTCTCGAAGGAGTAGGGCAGGCCGGAGATATACACGGTGCGGCCCTGGCCGTACTCGTTGACAGCCATCTGGACCTCCTTGTCCTTCTGGACCAGCACCTCAGCGCCCTCCAGGGCGTAGATGCTCTTCTTGCCCTCGCCGAAGTCCACGGGCTTGGTGCAGTCCTTCAGGATGAAGTGGTCGGGATGCTCCTCCCAGTTGTACTTGTCATAGTTCAGGGTGAAGCCGGTCTCCTTCTCCACGCCCATGGCGCCGGCCAGCTGGAGGAAGCGGCCCTGGTACTGGTGGCCGGCGGGCTCGCCCACGCCGATGAAGCCGCCGCCGTTGTGGATGAACTGCTTGATCATGGAGGAGATCACGGGGTTCTCCCAGATGGCGCCGCCGGTGTGGGCGGTGTCGCCGTCACCCACGTTGATGATGACGTCCACGTTGTCCAGCACCTTGGAGTCGGCCAGCAGGTCGTCAAAGCTCAGGAAGCGCACGTCATAGGGGGCGCCGGACAGGGCCTCGATGACGCCGGCATAGGAGTAGTTCTGCTTCTGATAGAGGGCGTGGTGAACCATGTGGCAGCCCCAGGAGCGGCACTTGCCCCAGCTGTTCAGCACGGCCACGGTCTTGACGCAGAAGGGAGTGGTGCCCTTGATGTTCTCGTAGAGGACGCGGAACTCCTTGCAGACGCTCTCGATGTAGTCGATAAACTCGGGGAACTGGCAGGCCAGCTTCAGATAGCCGCCGTAGCCGATGCGGTCGATGGGCTTGCGCAGGATGGCCCGGCGGGCGGTCACCCAGTTCTCCTTGCCCTCACGGACGGGGTCGCCGCCCTCGTGGAAGGTATCGGGGAAGAAGTAGGGCAGGAAGCGGCCCTCGGTGTACTTCACGCCGGGGATGTCGGAGATCAGGCGCAGGGTGCAGCCATTGCCCACGGAGCCCACCACGGCGTCCAGGCCGATGGACTGGAACTCCTCCATGTAGGGCTCGGTGCCGATGAAGTGGTCGCCCAGGAACATCATGGCTTCCTTGCCCATCTCGTGGGTGATGTCCACCATTTCCTTGGCCAGCTTGGCCACCTCGCGGCGCTGGAAGGCCATGAAGTCCTTGAACTCCTTGGAGGGGACACGGTACTGGTTGTTGTAGTAGCCCTGGTCGATGATGTACTCGGGGCGGAACTTGTAGCCCACCTCCTCCTCAAACTGCTTGAGGATATAGGGGGAGACGGAGGCGGAGTAGCCGTACCAGTCCACGTACTTCTCCCGCTTGAGCTCATCGAATACCAGGGTGAACTGGTGGAAGAAGGTGGTGTAGCGGATGACGTTCACATAGGGGTGCTCGTTGATGAACTTGCGCAGACGCTCCATGGTGAACTTGTGGGTCTTGGGCTGGCGCACATCGAAGGTGATCTGGTGCTCGAAATCCTTCCAGTCGTTGGTGACGGCGTTGTACATGTGAACGGGGTCCCAGATGAGGTAGGCCAGGAAGCTGACGGTGTACTCATGGAAGGCCTCGGGCTGGTCGATGACCACGCAGCCGGTGGCCTCGTCCCAGCGCCATGCGTCAGGGGAGATGGGCTGGCCGGTGGTGCGGTCCACCACTTCCCACCAGCGCTTGATGTCATCCCGGGTGTTGACCTCCATCAGCTCCTTGCTGATGCCCTTCATCAGGGGGATGGACAGGGGGCCGCCGGCGGCGGTGTGGAAGGCGGTCATAATGTAGCACTGCTGGACCTCATCGGGGTTGGCCTTGGCCCAGGCGTTGTCCTTACGGGTGGTGTAGTAGGTGGAATAGACCTTGGCGTCCACATCCTTCAGCTCGGCGGGGTAGTCGGTGCCGTCGCAGTCGCGGATGGCGTCAGCACCCCAGCGCTCCAGCAGCTCCAGGGTCTCGGGGACGACGTCAATGTCGGTGGGGATGGTTACGCGGCCTTTGTTGATGGTATCACTCATGGGAAGTCTCTCCTCTTAAAATAGAATGTAGAATTACTTGGGGTCCTCATAGACCTTGTTGTACAGCTGCAGGGCACAGAGCAGCAGGACCAGGCCCACGATCATAATGCCCAGACCGACCAGCTTACCTGTCATTGCCCAGCCTGCAAACAGCAGAGCCATACCAACCAGGAAGAAAACAGTCATCAGCGCGGCGCGAAGGCCCAAATGTTCTTTCCAAAATTTCATGGTCATTCACCTCAGCCTTTCAGTCCGCCCACGGTCATGCCCTGGGTCAGCTTCTTCTGGACGCAGATATACAGGATCAGGGTGGGCAGCATAACCAGCACCAGACCGGCATACAGGATGCCGAATTCGGCCTTGGACTGCTGGGCCTGCATCAGATTGAGCAGACCCACCGGCAGGGTCTTGGGACCCTTGGCAGCGCTCATCAGGGTCATGGAGATGATGTATTCATTCCAGAAGGACAGGAAGTTGAAGAGGATGATGGTGATGATGGAGGGCTGTGCCATGGGGAAGATGATGCGGGTCATGGCGGTGCCGTAGCCGGCGCCGTCGATGTAGGCGGCCTCCTCAAAGTCGTGGGGAAGGGTGGCAAAGTAGCCCGAGAGCAGGTAAATGGTGAAGGGCAGGGCGGTGGCGGCGTAGACCACAGCCAGCACAAAGATGTTGTTCAGCAGAAAGCCGCTGCCGACCAGCTTTTTCAGCAGTACGTCGCCGTCCTTCAGCATCAGGAAGATGGGGACTACGATGTAGTTCACGTTGATGAACAGGCCGGCCATAAAGGCCATGTTCAGGAACTTGCTGCCGCGGAATTTAAAGCGGCTCAGGCAGTAGGACGCGGGCAGAGCGATCACCAGGAGCAGGACCAGGGCCAGGGCGGTGACGGTGACGGAGTTGAGCATATATTCGCCCATCTTGGCGGAGTTCCAGGCATTGACAAAGTTCTGCCAGTAGAAGGTGGCGGGCAGGGTCCAGGGGTTGCCGTAAAACTCGGAATTCTGCTTGACAGAGGCCAGGAATACCCATGCCACGGGGACGATGATGCTGACGGCCAGCATGATCAGGACCACATAGATAAATACCTTGAAAAGGCGGTCGCTGCCGGAATGGGATTTTTTTTCTTTCATACTTGACGACCTCCTTTAGAATTCCAAGGGCTCACGGTAGGTGACCTTGTTGACCAGGGCGGACAGGATGAAGGAGAACAGGAAGATGATCACGCCGGCTGCCATGGAGTAGCCGTAGAGACCGAAGTCCTTCTGTGCGTACATGAAGCTCAGACCCACGTCCAGCATGCCCTTGGCGACCATGGCCTTGACAAAGAGGAAGGCCATATTGATGGTGGAGATGATGAAGAAGGTCAGGGTGGTGCGGATGTTGGTCCAGATCAGGGGAATGGTGATCTGGAAGAACTGGGTGACACGGCCTGCGCCGTCCAGGCTGGCGGACTCGTAGAGGCTCTCGGGCACGCTGGCCATAGAGGCCATGTACATGACCATGTAGTAGCCGATGGCCTGCCAGACCATAGCGATGATCACGCTGACCACCACCAGAGGCTGGTCTTTCCAGAGAATCAGAACCGTCTCACCGGAAATCATGGAGAGAATGGAGTTGAGCATGCCGTTGTCGGGCTTGTAGATGGCAGAGAAGATACCTGCGATGACGACGACGGACAGGATGTTGGGGATGTAGAATATGATGCGGAAGAAGTTCTGGCCCTTGATCTTTTCCTTGGTCAGAATACCTGCGAACACCAGCGCGAAGGCGAAGGTCACGATGGTGACCACCACGATCAGCAGGATCGTGTTCTGCATGGAGGTGATGAATTTGGTGTCCTGGAACAGGATCTTGAAGTTATTGAGGCCAACGAAGGTCTCGTCGGAGGAGAAGGCACCTCTCTCAAACAGAGACATACGGAATACGTTGAATGTGGGCAGGATCATAAAGATGGTGAACAGAATCACCGCAGGTGCGACGCACAGCGCGATAAAACGGCTGCGTCCCTTGTGCTTTTCCACGCGCACAGCTCCTTTCTAAAGTTCTTCATTTCCAGTGGGGCGGCCGCAATATAGGGCAGCCCTGCATTGTGCGGGGCTGTCCTATACGGCGGCCGCCTGGGAGGGAAGTGATGGGCATATGGGAGTTGAATAAAAAGAGGGCGGGGTGAGTAGGTTTCCACTCACCCCGCCTACAATCGGACGATTAACTTGTGTTGCGGGAAGTGAATTACTTCATCAGGTTAGCGCGCATCTGATCGCTGGCAGTCTTGACGTTGGCAATGTACTCATCCATGGTCATGGTGCCGGAAACCAGAGCGTTGATGGGATCCTGGAAGACCTCACGGGTAGTGCCCAGACCGGCAACGGCCTCGTAAGTGGCGAAGCCACCCATAGCGGCCTTAGCGTCGTTGTAGATGGAGAAGAACATCTGCTTCTCACCCTCCAGGGTGTCGGCCATGCCGTTGATGGGCTGGATAGCGCCGCCCTTGGCGAAGATCTCAGCGGCCTTGTCGGAGTACAGGAAGGCGATGAACTGCTTGGCAGCATCGATGTGCTCAGCCTTGGCGGGGATCCAGGCCTGCTGGAACCAGCAGAAGCTGTAACGGTCGTCGTCGGAGGACAGGGCGGGCAGAGCGGTCATGCCCCACTCGAAGCCGTCAGCGCGGGGAGCGTCGGCCATCTCGTTGGTGATCCAGGTGCCGTTGGGCATGAAGATGGCCTTGTTGTCCAGGACCAGCTGCTGGTTGTGACGGAAGTCGTTATCGTTGGCCTGAGCGGGGGTGACGGGGTTGGTGTAGGAGACGATCTTGGCCAGGATGTCGAACATCTGCTTGGCCTCGTCGGTGTCCCAGATGCCCTCCTCATAGTGGGTAGCGGCGTCGAAGAACTCAGGGCCGCCCACGGTGTACATCAGAGCATACAGGAAGGCGTCGAAGTAGCCGGCAGTGGGATAGGTGAACAGGGAGATGCCCTCAGCCTTGGCCTTCTCGCCCAGCTCCCACATCTCGTCCCAGGTCTGGGGAACCTCCCAGCCCTTCTCCTTCAGCAGGCCAGCGTTGTAGAACAGGCCGCAGGGATCATAGTGCATGGGGGCCAGATAGGTCTTGCCATCGCCATAGGGGTTGGTCTTGGAGGTCTCGGTGAAGCCCTCCTGGATCTTGTCGGAGACCTTGACGTCCTCGCCGGGAACGGTCATGGACAGAACGTCGGTGATGTCGGCGATCAGATTGCCCTTGATGAACTGCTCCACCAGACCGGCGGGGCGGCCCTCAGGCAGATAGATCACGTCGGGATACTCGTCGCCCTGCATAGCGGGGCCGATCTCGTCCTCCAGGGTCTTGCTGGTCAGCAGGTCGACCTTGATGCCGGTCTCGGCGGTGAAAGCCTCAACGACCTCGTCCCACATGGGAGCATAGGTGTCGGTGAAGCCGTTCTGCACAGCAGCCACCTTGATGGTGACGTCCTGAGCAACGGGATCCTTGGACTGAGAGCCGCTGGTGGCGGGAGCGGGCTCCTTGGGGCCGCAGCCGGCCAGCAGGGACAGGGACATAGCCCCTGCCAGAGCTAAGCTAATGAACTTTTTCATTTGAAGGGTACCTCCATTTTATCTGGTGCTGTATTTGGGCAGAAAACCCTAAAACGCACCTAATTCCGATACTAAGTATACTCTTTCCTATCATTAAGGCAATCTCATTCTTGCTGAGTTTTTTATAGAAATTGTCTTTCATATCTGAGATGATTTTGCGCAATAAAGTAAAAAGGTTTGTGGTTGTTTTGCACAAGAAAATGGCGCGTCGGTTTTCTTTGACCATAAAAATAAGGGCTCCGGAGAGAAGCGGAGCGATGCAATCACAAAAAATTTTAGAGTATTGGGGGAAATTACACAATATTTTTTCGACAAATTGCGGTTTGACGGTGAAAAAAGGGACTGAGACGGGGAGCGTGGGGCGGAACATGGGCTGACGGGCGGGAAAGCTCCCGTCAGTGTGCAAGAAAATCCCCAAGAGAAGGGAAAAGATATGTCCGCTTGTTGCAGTTTGGCACAGAACTGGATATAATGGTAAAAAAGTTCCTGTTCGGAAAAAGCCAGAATGAAAGGAGGGGACTATGAGTTCTCAAAGTTACAGACTGCCGCATAAGACCGCACCGGCCCGGTGGGTGGGTGCGCCCCAGCTGCGCTATGTCACATTGACCCAGTACAGCGCGGAGTGGAACAGTACGCCGCACACCCACGACTGCTCGGAGATCTTTGTGGTGACCAGCGGACATGGGGAATTTAAGGTAGGGGAGCGAACGGTGCCTGCCTCGGTCAATGACGTCGTAATCGTGGACACACAGGTCCCCCATACAGAGTGCAGCCAGCCGGAGAACCCGCTGTCCTACATCGTGTTCGGGGTGGAGGGGATGGATGACCTGTCTGAGGGGCTCGGCTATACGCTCATCCACCTCCACGGCAGGCAGCCCCAGATCAACACCTGTCTGGAGCTGCTGCTCCAGGAGGCCCGGGAGCAGGCGGAGGGCTGGGAGGCGGTCTGCCAGGATCTGATGGACATTTTCCTCCGGTGGCTGCTGCGCCGGAAGGAGTTCTCCCTGAATGCGGCGTCCTATCCGGTCGGGACCAAGACCAACCGGGAGTGTGAGCTGGTGCGCCGGTATATCGACAACCATTTTAAAGAGAACCTGCGGCTGGACGATCTGGCGGCTCTGGCCCATATCAACAAGTATTACCTGTCCCACGCCTTTCAGCGGGAGTTCGGCACCTCGCCCATCAGCTATCTGATTTCCCGCCGCATCCAGGAGAGCCGGTATCTGCTGACCGACACCGACCACACCCTGTCCCAGATCGCCCACATCCTGGGATTCTCCTCCCTGAGCTATTTTTCCCAGAGCTTTCGCAGACTGGAGGGGCTCAGCCCCCTGGACTACCGCAGGCAGTACCGGCAGAGGGAGTCGGAGCAGGGAGGTGCGCCATGAACTATACACCGCTGGTCCCGGCCCGGCCCATTGTGGTGGACGCCCTCTACTCCGTCCACTACTTTGAATATGCCAGCGGCTACGCCTTTGCCGGGGAGTCCCACCCCTTCTGGGAGCTGCTGTATGTGGATAAGGGCTCCGTCCGTGTGACGGCGGGGGAGAAGCAGCTGGAGCTGACCCCCGGCCAGGTGATCTTTCACGCGCCGGGAGAGTTTCATGCCCTGTCCGCCAGCGGGGGCACCGCCCCCGATCTGGTGGTGATCGGCTTTTCCAGCGGCAGCCCCGGGGTGGAGTTTTTTCAACGCCGCGTGGACATGGTGGGCGCGGAGGAGCGGGCGCTGATGGGCCGCATCGTGGAGGAGAGCCGGAGGGCTTTTTCCACCCCCCTCAATGACCCGGCCACCCTGGCCTTGGAGCGCAGGGAGCAGGCGCCCTTCGGCAGCGAGCAGCGGGTGGTGGCCGCGCTGGAGGAGCTGCTGATCCGCCTGATCCGAAAGGGGGAGCGGGAGGAGACCCCGGCTGTTCCGGGCAGCGACCCGGACAACGACTGGATGGCCGCCCTCCAGGAGTATCTCTGCCAGCGCATTGACCGGCCGCTGACCCTGGAGCAGATCTGCCGGGATAACCTGATCGGCCGCAGCCAGCTGCAAAAGCGGTTTCACCAGTTCACCGGCGGCGGGGTGATGGCCTACTTCTCCAAGCTGAAAATTCAGATGGCCCGGCGGCTGATCCGGGAGGGCCGCCTGAATGTGACCCAGATCTCCGCCCGGCTGGGCTACCAGTCCGTCCACTACTTCTCCCGCAGCTTCAAGCAGCATACCGGAATGTCTCCCAGCCAGTATGCCCGCAGCGTAAAAATGCTTTCGGAGCTGCCCGGAACAGGGACGGACGATCGTACAAACAATGTATAGGATCGTGTATTTCTTTTCTGAAGGAAGTTCGATAAAATTTGCACTGGAAAGTTGGGGGGCCCGAGAGGCCCACTGACCAGCGGCCCGGCTGCGGGCCATAGGAATTTGTATCTGATTGAAATTATAGATTGAATAAAAGGAGTGCTTACATTATGTCTATTCTCGTCAGCGGCGGTGCCGGCTATATCGGCAGCCACACCTGCGTGGAGCTTCTCCAGGCGGGGTATGAGATCATTGTGGCGGACAATCTGTCCAATTCCTGCGAGGAGTCCATCGCCCGGGTGGAGCAGATTACCGGCAAGAAGATCCCCTTTGAGAAGATCGACTTCACGGAGCCCGAGGCCACTGAGGCTCTGTTCCAGAAGTACCCTGATACCAACGCCGTCATCCACTTCGCCGGTCTGAAGGCCGTGGGCGAGAGCGTGCGCAAGCCTTTGGAGTATTACACCAACAACCTGGTCAGCACCCTGGTGCTGCTCAACGTGATGCGCAAGCACGGTGTGAAGAATTTCGTGTTCTCCTCCTCCGCCACCGTCTACGGCGACCCCGCCTCCGTACCCATCCAGGAGGATTTCCCCACCGGCGGCACCACCAACCCCTACGGCACCACCAAGCTCTTCCAGGAGCGCATCCTTATGGACTACTGCGCCGCCGATCCCAGCCTGAATGTGGCTCTGCTGCGCTACTTCAACCCCATCGGCGCCCACGAGTCCGGCCTGATCGGTGAGGACCCCAACGGCATCCCCAACAACCTGGTCCCCTACATCGCCCAGGTGGCTGTGGGCAAGCTGGAGAAGCTGCACGTCTTTGGCGACGACTATCCCACTCCCGACGGCACCGGTGTGCGCGACTACATCCATGTGGTGGATCTGGCCAAGGGCCACGTGGCCGCTGTGAAGAAGCTGGAGCAGAACTCCGGCCTGGTGGTGGTCAATCTGGGCACCGGAAACGGCTACTCCGTGCTGGATATCCTCCATGCCTATGAGAAGGCCTGCGGCAAGACCCTGCCCTATGTGGTGGATCCCCGCCGTGAGGGCGATATCGCCGAGTGCTATGCCGATCCCGCCAAGGCCAAGGAGGTCCTGGGCTGGGAGGCCAAGTACGGCATCGAGGAGATGTGCGCTTCCAGCTGGAAGTGGCAGTCCCAGAACCCCAACGGTTATCGCGGCTGAGGGACAGCCGGATTTCTGAGTTTTGATACAGATAAAGGAGACTATACTGCAATGAAAAAGCCTGTTCTGGTCGTTATGGCCGCTGGCATGGGAAGCCGTTACGGTGGTCTGAAGCAGATCGATCCCGTGGGAGCCCATGGTCAGCTTATCATCGACTATTCTATTTATGACGCCCGCCGCGCCGGGTTTGAGACCGTGGTCTTTGTCATCAAGCACGAGATCGAGGAGGACTTTAAGGCCGCCATCGGTGATCGTCTGAGCAAGATCATTGATGTGAAGTACGCCTTCCAGCAGCTGGACGACCTGCCCGAGGGCTATTCCGTCCCCGAGGGCCGCGTGAAGCCCTGGGGCACCTGCCACGCTGTGCTGGCCGCCCGCCAGGTGGTGGATGGACCCTTCGCCGTCATCAACTCCGATGATTACTACGGCCCTGAGGCATTTCAGGAGATCTACAACTATCTGTCCACCCATGAGGACCAGCCCGGCTGCTACGAGTTTGCCATGGTGGGCTATCTGCTGGGCAACACCGTGACCGAGAACGGCCACGTCGCCCGGGGCATCTGCACAGAGGACGGGGACCACTTCCTCCAGGAGGTGGTGGAGCACACCCACATTGAGAAGATGGGCGATGACGCCCGCTACACGGACGACGACGGGGCCACCTGGACTGAGGTCCCCGGCTCCACCATCGTGTCCATGAACATGTGGGGCTTCACCGGCGGCTTCATGGGCGAGGCCAAGGCCCGCTTTGCCGCATTCCTGGACAAGGCGCTGGTGGAGAACCCCCTGAAGGGCGAGTACTTCCTGCCCAGCGTGGTCAGCCAGCTGCTGGAGGAGAAGCGCGCCCGGGTCAAGGTGCTGCGCTCTGCCGACAAGTGGTACGGTGTCACCTATCAGCAGGATAAGCCTGTGGTGGTGGCCGCCATCGCGGAAAAGACCGCTGCCGGTCTCTACCCCGACAACCTGTGGGAGGAGTAAGCGATGAGCGTAGAAGCTGAGGTTACTCTCCAGGAGGCTCTTGAGGCCTTCGATTTCGGCGCACCCCTGGTGGGCGCCGTCCGGTATGGCCACGGTCATATCAACGACACCTTCTGTGTCCACACCCAGCCTGACGATGAGCCCTGCGTGCGGTTTATCCTCCAGCGGATGAGCGCTCAGGCCTTCCACCACCCCGACGAGCTGATGAAGAACATCATCGGCGTCACCGAGTTCCTGGGCGAGGAGATCCGGAAGAACGGCGGCGACCGCAGCCGTGAGGCCATGGAGGTCCTGCGTCCCAAGAGCGGCGAGGACTTCTTCACGGACAGCAAGGGCGGCGCCTGGCGGGTCTATCCCTTTATTGAAGGGACCCACTGCCTCCAGTCCGCTGATACCCCTGAGCTGTTTGCTGCATCCGGCCGCGCCTTCGGACGGTTCCAGAAGATGCTCCAAAAATTCCCCGCAGAGACTTTGTTCGAGACCATCCCCCACTTCCATGACACAGAGGACCGTTTGAAGAAGTTCAAGGAGGCCCTAGCCGAGGACAAGCTGGGCCGCGCCAAGAACTGCCAGCCCGAGATCCAGTTCATTCTGGATCGGGAGGAGGACTGCTCCGTCTGCCTGAAGGCCCTGCGGGACGGCATCCTGCCCCTTCGGGTCACCCACAACGACACCAAGCTGAACAACGTGCTCATTGACGCGGAGAGCGGCGAGGGCATTTGTGTGATCGACCTGGACACCACCATGCCCGGCCTGTCCGTTAACGACTTCGGCGATTCCATCCGCTTCGGAGCCAACCACTCCGCAGAGGATGAGAAGGACCTGAGCAAGGTCAATCTGGACGTGGAGCTGTTTGATGTCTATACCGAGGCCTTCCTGGACGGCTGCGGCGGCGCGCTGACCGATGCTGAGCTGGACTATATGCCCTGGGGCGCCAAGCTGATGACCCTGGAGTGCGGCATCCGGTTCCTCACCGATTATCTGGTGGGCGATACCTACTTCCGCACCAGCCGGGAGGACCAGAATCTGGACCGCACCCGCACCCAGTTCAAGCTGGTTTCCGATATGGAGGCCCGCTGGGAAGAGCTGAAGACGATCGTCAACAAGCACCGCAGATAAAGCGATAAAGAGAAAGCATGAGCCGCGGCATTCAGTTCTGCTGAGTGCCGCGGCTCTTTTTGCTGAGACGCAGGGGAGAAAAAATCTGGTCTTGGTGATAAGGTCACAGAGAACGGGGAGCGAACAGGGTATAGTAAGGTCAACGCAGCAAAACCCGGACATAATTTGACGACAAGGAGATAATGTTGTGATGAAGCAGACTGATTTTGTGGTAACTCTGTTCGAGGGCAAGGAAAATCCTGAAAACCTGACTGTGGCGGTGGTCATGGGCGTCAATGCGCTGAAGCAGGGCCATACAGCCAGCATTATTCTGATGGTGAAGGCAGTTTCTCTGGGACAGCCTGGGGAGGCCAACGGAGTGGATATCGGCGCGCCCTTCCCCGAGGCGGGCGGTCAGCTGGAGGAATTTTTGAACCTGGGCGGCCAGGTCTGCATCTGCAATGCCTGCATGATCCACAACGGATTTTCTGCCGAGCAGATGGACAGCCGCTATGAGCTGATCAACGCCCCCGACGTGGTCACCCTGCTGATGGGCGCCAAGGGCTCTCTGCAGATCACCTGATCGTAAAACTTGAGAGATTTGTTCAGGACCGCCATAGGAAATCCTATGGCGGTCCATTTTTGATGTGAATTTTCCTTCTAAAAATATGAAAAGGGGGATTGGGCATATTTCATATAAAAATAAAAAATAATTTTCAAATATTGACAAAATGAAAAATATTTGTTACATTAAGGAAAATATCCGGAGATTTTGTATAAAGTGTACAACTCCAAAGGGTATAAATCTGTCGGGAGTGAAGAAAAGGTCAAAAGGATGACCTTTATCAAACCAGAAGGAGAATGAAGATGAAAGAAAAGAATATTCACAAAGCGGTTTCTCTGGCCTTAACGGTTGGAATGCTCTATACCACTACGATTCCCAGTGTAAGCGCGTTTGCCATGAACCGTCTCCTTGCAGCGGGCAATCAGAACGGCCCCGTGGAGGGCGTGAAGGCGATTGCCCCTGAAATTCCCGGTTTTACCAATGTGAGCAGTACTGCGCTGGAGACGGGGAAGTACTATCTGGTGGTCAGCCAGGACAGTGCCGGCAACCTGTATGCCCTCTATCCCAATGCTGCCTACCAGGACGAGCATCCGGGCGGAATCATCACCACCAAGGACGCTGAGGGTGCCTTTGCTGTCCGTCTGGTGAACCAGGATGGCGTGCTGAGCACCGTGCATGAGATGAATGGAAAGGCGCTCCCTCTGGAGGAGCTTCGTTTTATTGCAGAGAAGCAAGGAGACCGTTTTGCACTGATGGGCAGCAATGAGCTGTATCTGTGCCTGACCGGAACCATGCTTGCTGAGACCCCCACCTATTTTGAGGTTTCCACCAATGGCCCTGCCTATACCCTCCGTGCGGGCAATCGGAGTCTGGCGTTTAACAAGGACGGCGATCCCACTCAGTATGGCGGCAAGCCCGGCGTCTACAATACGAACTTCTGGGGCTCTGCCAATGGCAAGCTGCCCATCTATCTGTATACCCAGGACGATGCTGCGGCCCCTGTGAATAAGAGACCGCTGGATGCTGCGCTGAAGCAGGCGGCGTTCCTGCAGAAGGCCGGCCAGGCTGACAGTGTGGCTGCGCTGGCTCCCGCAATGGAGGCTGCCCAGGCCGTGAACACCCAGGCGGACGCAGATCAGCCGACCGTGGATGCCGCCGTGGAGAAGCTGAACCAGGTCATTACTCAGGTCACCCTTGGGATCAAGCCCAAGGACGAGTACATCGCACCCGGCGCGCCCGCTTCCGGAACCACCAAGGATCAGCCCTTTGCAAGCGGGACCGGCACCAGCGAGAATTTCCGGATTCCTGCTATCATCACCCTGAACGACGGCACGCTGCTCTCCGCCATTGACGCCCGCTGGAATCATTTTGGCGACGCCTGCGCCCTGGATACCATTGTCAGCCGCTCCACTGACAACGGCAAGACCTGGCAGTACAGCTACGCGAATTTCTTTAATGACAGCACCAATGAGTACGCATCCAATGCCACCGCCTTCATTGATCCTGTTCTGACCCAGGGAAAGGACGGCACCATCTACATGATGGTGGACCTGTTCCCCGGCGGCGTGGCCCTGAACACCGCCCCCAGATCCCCCAAGCAGCTCACTGGCTATGAGGCCATCGACGGTGTGCAGCGCATGGTGCTCTACTCCATGACGGGCAGCCTCCAGGAGCGGGACAATTATACCTGTTATGTGGGTGACTTCAGCAATGGGTATGCCCCGGTCATTGCCAAGGGCGATCAGGGCAAGACTCCGCTGTACTACGTGGATTCGGCCTACTATCTCTATGACACCAACAAGCAGCCGCTCTACTGCCAGCAGCTGGGTGCGGACAAGTTTGTGAAGGAGAACGTGTTCTTCTACAATGCCCGTCTGCATGTGGCGGACGCCACCTACCTGTGGATGGTCAAGTCCACGGACGGCGGCGTGACCTGGAAGGATCCGGAGATCCTGAATCCTCAGGTCCGCAAGACGGAGGGAACTCATAAGTTCTATGGTGTGGGTCCCGGCGCCGGCCTGACGCTGGACGACGGCACTGTGATGCTGCCCGCCTACACCTTCACCGGATCCGCCGAGCAGCGGTCCAGCTTCATCTATACCACGGACGGCAAGACCTGGGCCCGTTCGGAGAATTCCACCGGGGATGAGTGGTCCAGTGAGAGCGCGCTGGTCCAGATCGACAAGGACACCGTGCGTCACTTCTACCGGGATGCCTACTCCGTGCTGCGCTATACCGACCACACACGGGATGCCCAGGGGGTGTGGCACGCCGGTAAGCCCGTAGAGACCACCGCGCACAAGACCTATAACAACCAGCTGTCTGCAATCCGCTACTCCAAGCCCATCGACGGCAAGCCTGCGATCATTGTCTCTACCGCCGCCGGCGAGAAGAACAGCCGCAGCAACGGTACGATCTATACCTTCACCCTCAATGAGGACAAGACCATGAACCTGGTCGGCAGCTACAACGTGACGCCTGAGTCCTATGGCTACTCCAGCATCACCGAGCTGAAGGACGGCTCCATCGGCGTGCTCTATGAGGGCAATGATGTGGCCATCCACTACGAAAATATCCAGCTGGACCAGCTGCTGACCGGCTCCACCGAGAACGTGGCGGTGGCCAAGCTCTCCAAGGAGACAGTTGAGAAGGCCCAGGCCGAGCACACCCCCGCAGCGCTGGAGATGGAGGCTGTGCTCGCCGGCGATAAGGTGGAGATCCAGCTGCCTGAGGACTTCAAGGGGACTGTGGACGTGGAGGTCCCGGTCAAGAACGTGACTTCCGGTACTGTGGCCGCTGTGGTTGGCGCTGATGGCGGACTCCAGGCGGTCCGCAAGACGGTTCAGAGCGAGAAGGGCCTGGTCCTGCCTGTCAGCGGCAGCTGCACCATCAAGATCCTGGAGCAGGCCAACCCGTTCAGCGACATCAAGTCCGGCGACTGGTTCTATAATGCGGTCCGCTTTGCCACCAGTCGCGAGCTGTTCAAGGGCGTGAGCAGCACGGAGTTTGCCCCCAATACCGGAGTGACCCGCGGCATGCTGGCCTCTGTCCTGTATAACCTGGAGGGCAGACCCGAGGTTGCCCAGCAGAGCGCCCGTTTCAAGGACGTGGAGGCGAAGGACTGGTACGGAGCCGCTGTGGCCTGGGCCGCAGAGCAGGGGATCGTGTCCGGCCGTCCCGACGGGACCTTCGGCCCCAATGCGGATATCACCCGTGAGCAGCTGGCTGTGATGCTCTACCGCTATGCCGGCAGCCCCGAGATCAAGGGTGCTGAGCTGAGCCACTCCGACGCAGGCAAGATCAGCGACTACGCCAAGAAGGCCATGCAGTGGGCCAACGAGAATGGTATCATCAATGGCAATCCCCAGGGAGAGCTCTCTCCCCAGGGCTCCGCGACCCGTGCGGAGGTGGCCCAGATGATGATGCAGATGCTCAAAGTGGTCCGTTAACGGGATCAATGAAATAAAAAGTCGGCTGTGCTCATGCACAGCCGACTTTTTATTGGCCTTATGTAAAAATCAAAGGTGATTGACGTGGTCAATGAAGCGCATAAAGGCCGCGCGGCCCTCCTCGGTACACTTGTAGACGCCGGCGTGCTCCAGAACGGTGGCAAAGACCTTGCCCACCTCATCCTTGAGGATGTCCATGGCGTTGTCCCGGGTAAAGGTGTAGCGGGTCATCAGCTCCTCGGCCCAGTCAGCGTGCTTTGCCAGCACCTCGTCGGCCCGGATATCCCGGCCGGCCACCAGGGCGTCGGCCAGGTCGCTGAGCTCGGTTTTCAGCCGGGCGGGGAGGACGGCCAGACCCATGACCTCGATGAGGCCGATGTTCTCCTTCTTGATGTGGTGCAGCTCCTGGTGGGGGTGGTAGACGCCCAGGGGGTACTCCTCAGTGGTGATGTTGTTGCGCAGCACCAGGTCCAGCTCGTACTGGCCGTCCCGCATCCGGGCGATGGGGGTGATGGTGCTGTGGGGCTCGCCGTCGGTTTCCGCGAAGATGAAGGCGGCCTCGTCGGTGTAGCCGCGCCAGGCCTTCAGAATCTTGTCGGCCAGCTGGATGAGCCGCTCGTCGTCGGCGCAGCGCAGACGGATGACAGACAGGGGCCACTTCACGATGCCTGCCTCCACGTCCTCAAAGCCGGGGAAGGAGACGGAGCGCTCCACCGGGGCCTTCTCCATAGCGAAGGTGTAGCGGCCGCCCTGGAAGTGGTCGTGGCTCAGGATGGAGCCGCCCACGATGGGCAGATCGGCGTTGGAGCCCACGAAGTAGTGGGGGAACTGCTTGACAAAGTCCAGCTGCTTGCGGAAGGTGGAGCGGTCGATCTTCATGGGGACATGCTGGCCGTTAAAGACGATGCAATGCTCGTTGTAGTAGACATAGGGGCTGTACTGGAAGAACCAGTCCTGATTGTCGATGGTGATGGGGATGATCCGGTGGTTCTGACGGGCGGGGTGGTTCATCCGGCCCGCATAGCCCTCATTCTCCATGCACAGCTGGCACTTGGGGTAACCGCTCTGGGGCGCGGCCTTGGCGGCGGCGATGGCCCGGGGGTCCTTCTCAGGCTTGGAGAGATTGATGGTGATATCCAGATCGCCGTAGGGAGTGGAGGTCACCCACTTCATATCCCGCTTGATGCGGTAGCGGCGGATGTAGTCGGTGTCCTGGCTGAGCCGGTAGTACCAGTCGGTGGCCTGCTCGGGGGACTGGTCGTATTTGGCCCAGAACTCCTTGCGCACCTGGCCAGGTCGGGGGGTCAGACGGCCCATCAGCTCGGTGTCGAAGAGGTCACGGCTGGTAGTGCCGTCCTCAATCATGCCCTGGGCCACGGCCCAGTCCAGGATGTCGCCCAGGATCTCCTCCAGGGGACGCTCCTGGGGGGCGGCGGGGGCCTCCCAATCCGAGCGGTTCAAGGCGGCCAGCAGGCGATTGATGGCCCAGACCTGCTCGCCCTCCTCAATCAGGCCGGTGCGGACGGCGTAGGCGGTCAGGTCCAGGATAGCCTGGTCAATCATAGTTTTTTCCTCCTATTGATGTCTAAAATTATCAGGACAGGGGCTCAGTTCAGAAAATCCTTCAGCTTCTTGGAGCGGCTGGGGTGACGGAGCTTGCGCAGGGCCTTGGCCTCGATCTGGCGGATACGCTCACGGGTGACGTTGAACTCCTTGCCCACCTCCTCCAGGGTGCGGGTGCGGCCGTCCTCAATGCCGAAGCGCAGCTTGAGCACCTTCTCCTCACGGGGGGTCAGGGTGCCCAGCACCTCCACCAGCTGCTCCTTGAGCAGGGTGAAGCTGGCGGCCTCGGCGGGCTCGGAGGCGTCCTCGTCGGGGATGAAGTCGCCCAGATGGCTGTCCTCCTCCTCGCCGATGGGGGTCTCCAGAGAGACGGGCTCCTGTGCGATCTTCAGGATCTCACGCACCCGGTCCACGGGCATGCTCATCTCCTCAGCGATCTCCTCGGGGCTGGGATCGTGGCCCAGCTCCTGGAGCAGCTGGCGGGAGACCCGGATGACCTTATTGATGGTCTCCACCATGTGGACGGGGATACGGATGGTGCGGGCCTGGTCGGCGATGGCCCGGGTGATGGCCTGACGGATCCACCAGGTGGCATAGGTGGAGAACTTATAGCCCTTGGTGTAGTCGAACTTCTCCACGGCCTTGATCAGGCCCAGGTTGCCCTCCTGGATCAGGTCCAGGAACTGCATGCCGCGGCCCACATAGCGCTTGGCAATGGAGACCACCAGACGCAGGTTGGCCTCGGCCAGGCGCTGTCTGGCCCGGTCGCCCTTTTTGATGGCCTTCTCCAGCTCCCGGCGGACGTCCTCCGGGATCTCCTCGCCGCTGGCGGTCAGCTCATCCAGCTGGGCCTGGGCGGCGCTGCCGGCGTCCATGGACTGGGCCAGGACGATCTCCTCGTCGGAGGTCAGCAGGTTGACCTTGCCGATCTCCTTCAGGTACATGCGCACAGGGTCATCGGTGCCGAAGCTGTCCGCCATGGAGCTGGGGTCCACCACCTCCTCCTCGGCGATCTCCTCAATGACCTCCATGGAGGGCTCCACGTCATCGGGCAGGTCGGGGATGTAGTCCTCGCCCACGGTGTCGATCCCCAGGTTCTCCAGGGTGTCGTAGATCTTGTCCATCTGATCGGCTTCCAGATCCATGTCCTCCAGCACGTCCATCAGCTCAGTGGAGGACAGGTTGCCCTTTTTCTTGCCGCGCTCGATCAGATCGGCCAGCTTCTCGGAGCCGTTGATGTTGCCGACGACCTTCATGATCTCGATTTTGCCGGTCTCCATGCGGTTCTCGATTTCGATGCTCTTCTTGCTCTTGCGCTCCAGCGCGACAAAAACTTCTGTCTTTTTGTTGGTGCTCATGGTGTGTCCTCCATATATGCTTTCTTTTTTTGATAACGTTGTTGTGCCGATCGGAGCAGGTCATCCTGTCCGGCCTCCTGCCTGCGCAGGAGCTCTGAGCGGATGATCGCTATGTAGTCCCGGATGGCCTGTTGGCTGTTGGCCATGGACTGGGGTTTGCTCACGACCCGGGCCATGTGGTCCATTTCCTGGGAGTCCAGCTGACCGGCCAGAGCGGACAGCTGGGTGCTCAGGCCATCCCTGGCCCGGCGGGCCAGAAAGTCGAACACCCGGCCCAGCAGGGGAGAGGAGAATTCCTCACCCTGGAGTGTGCCCATCTCGGCGATCAGACCGGGGTCCAGCAGAAGCAGACGGATCAGGCCCTCCTCCGCCTGGGCGGAGCGGATGTTGTCGTAGCGCAGGCCCCGCTGTTGGGGCTGCAGCTGGGCCGAGGGGTTCAATTCCCGGCGGACCTGCTGCTTTTGGGCCTTGCGGAACCGGCGGTTCAGCTCCTTTTTGACCTCCAGAGCCATGGACTCGGAGGAGATGCTGGCCATCTGGGCGGCGTGTCCGCCGTAAATCTCACGCTCCACCGCGCTGCGCAGGGAGGCGATCAGTCCGATGGCCTCCCGTAAAAATTCCACCCGCTGGGTGTCGTCGGTGAGGTCGTATTTGCTCTTAATCTGCTCCAAACGGTAGTCAATGTGGTTTTCGCTCTCGTTCAGCAGCTTATTGAAGGCCTCGCGGCCGTGGGTCTTGATAAATTCGTCCGGGTCCTTGGCCCCCCGCATCCGCAGCACCTTGACCTCCAGCCCCGCCTTCTCCAGCAGGGGGATGGCCCGCTGGGCCGCATTGACGCCGGCGCCGTCCCCGTCGTAGGCGATGACCGCGTTTTTGAAGTAGCGGGAGAGGAGCTGGGCGTGCTCGGCGGTCAGTGAGGTGCCCAGACTGGCCACCGCGCTGTCAAAGCCCGCCTGGTGGAGGGCAATGGTGTCCATATAGCCCTCGGTGAGGATGACTCTGCCCGCCTTGGAGCGCTTGGCCCGGTTCAGGGCAAAGACATTGCGGCTTTTGTTGTAGACTGGGGTGTCGGGGGAGTTGAGGTATTTGGGGGTGGAGTCGTCCATAACCCGCCCGCCGAAGCCGATGACCTCGCCCCGGACGTCGATGATGGGAAACATCACCCGGTTGCGGAACCGGTCGTAGATGCGGCCGTCCTGGTTGTTGACAGCCAGACCGGCGTCCAGGAGGTCCCGCTTGTCGTAGCCCTGTTCCCCCAGGGCCCGGATGAGGGCGTCCCAGCTGTTGGGGGCGAAGCCCAGTCCGAAGTTGGTCAGGGTCGCCTTGCTCAGCCCGCGGCCCAGTAGGTACTCAAGACCCTGCCGGCCCTCCGGCTGGTAGAGCCACTGGTGGAACATGCGGGCGGCCTGCTTGTTGATGGTCAGCAGCTTTTCCCGCCGCTCCCGCATGCCGGGGCTGCTGCCCGTCTCCGGGACCGTCATGTTGGCCCGCTGGGCCAGCTGCCTGACGGCGTCCAGGTAGGGCAGATTGTCGATCTCCATGACGAAGTTGATCACACCGCCGCCCTTTCCGCAGCCGAAGCATTTGTAGATCTGCCGGTCGGGGACCACATGGAAGGAGGGGGTCTTTTCACTGTGGAAGGGGCAGCAGCCCCAGTAACTGTTTCCTTTTTTCGTCAGTCGGACGTACTCGGAGACCAGGTCTACAATGTCCGTGCGGGCCACCAGCTCGTCGATAAATTGTTCCGGGATGGCCATTTCAGTCCCTCCTTTCTCTATTTTAGACGGAACTCAGAAAAATAGTCTGAAAATTCCGACCGCTATTTCACAGTCCACGCATTGGGGATGAACAGCTTGGAGAACTGTTCGATGGCGAAGGGGTCCGTCATGCCGGCGATGTAGTCGCATACGGCCCGATCCACGCCCTCCTGGACCCGGATGTCCTGAAAGTCGGGGGGGAGCTCGTCCGCGTTGCTGCGGTAATACTCAAACAGGCGCACCAGCATATCCTGGGCCTTGCGCTCCTCGCCCTTGGCCAGAGGGTTGGTGTAAACATTGTCAAACATAAAGGTCTTTAAGGTCTGCATGGCCTCGCCGACTTCGGGACTTTGGCGGATGGTGTCCTGCTCCCAGCTGGCGTGGATGGCGTCCAGCACCAGGGTGTTGATCCGTTCGCCCAGCCCGAAGCCCAGCACATTGGAGCACTCCAGGGGGATGTCCATAGGGTAGATGATACCGCCCCGCAGGGCGTCCTGAATGTCGTGGTTGATGTAGGCGATGTGGTCGGCCAGCCGCACCACCTGCCCCTCCAGCGTAGCGGCCGGAGTGCCCTTGGTGTGGCAGAGGATGCCGTTGCGCACCTCCCAGGTCAGGTTCAGACCCTCTCCGTTCTTCTCCAGCCGGTCCACCACGCGGACAGACTGCTGATAGTGGGCGAAGCCGCCGGGCATGATCTCGTTGAGGGCCCGCTCGCCGGCGTGGCCGAAGGGGGTGTGGCCCAGATCGTGGCCCAGGGCAATGGCCTCGGTCAGATCCTCGTTCAGATTCAGACCCCGGGCAATGGTCCGGGCGATCCGGTTGACCTCCAGGGTGTGGACCATTCTGGTACGGTAGTGGTCCCCCTCGGGGGCCAGAAAGACCTGGGTTTTGTGCTTCAGACGACGAAAGGCTTTGCTGTATACGATCCGGTCGATGTCCCGCTGAAAGCAGGTGCGGACCTGACACTCCTCCTCGGAGCGCTGACGGCCCTGACTGCGCTCAGACAGGCAGGCGCGGGGGGACAGATACAGGCGTTCCCGCTGTTGGGTGGATTCACGCGGCGTCATAATCATCCTCCTCTCATCGAAATCAGGCGTTATTTCACATTCCTATATACGCCACAAGAAGCGGTTTTCCTTTTTATTTTTCAAAATTTTTGAAAAATATTTTTCAGAGACGGGATACAGCCTGAAAATACGGTATTTTAAGGGGTTTTCAGTCTGTTATGGGAAATCCCCGCCCGGAACGGATGGTTCCGGGCGGGGATCGTATCAGTGAAGTGATTTCAGAAAGGATCTGGTGAAGAAGGCGGTTACAAGAATTGCGATCAGGTCCGAGATGGGTGCGGCGTACAGCATGCCGTCGATTCCCATAAAACGGGGGAGAATGACGATCAGCGGCGCAAAACAGGCGATGTCCCGCACAACAGAGGAGACCAGGGCAAAGACCGGGCTGCCTGCGGCCTGGAAGAAGATCGAATTCATTTTAATGATGCAGGTGCAGGTAATCAGCATCAGATAGATGCGGAAGGTCTTGGTGGCGAACAGCCAATAGTCCTCCGGATTGGGGATGTTGGTAGGTGCGCCAAACAGTCCGATGACAAAGTCGGGTGCCAGCTGAAACAGGAGGGTGAACAGCAGTCCGATTGTGATGGTGCAGGCCATGATGTACCGGTACAGCCTTCTGACCCGGTCATACTTCATGGCGCCCATGTTGTAGCTGATGATGGGCTGGCAGCCCAGCACAATGCCCACCACCAGGTTGATCACGATGGTGAGCACCTTTGCAGCGATGCCCATGACCGCAATGGGAATGTCTGCACCGTAGTGGGAGATGGAGCCGTACTGGACCAGAATGGCATTGCTCAAAACAGTGATGATGAGCAGTGTGATCTGGGTCACAAAGGTGGCAAGGCCCAGACGGAGCATGCTTTTGACCACGGTCCGGGCGGGGATGAAGCTCTCCGGACTGAGCCGGAAGGTCTTGGGATGCAGGAAGTAGAACAGGGAGATGACGCATGAGACAATCTGCCCCATGACCGTGGCCAGGGCGGCGCCGGTCATGCCCCATTTGAGAACAAAGATGAAAATGGGGTCCAGAATGATATTGGTCAGCGCGCCCAGCAGAAGGGCGGCCATGGAGAAGTTCGGACTGCCGTCTGCGCTGATGATCCCGGTCACCATATTGGAGAGCAGCAGGGTGGGGAAGAAGAGGAGAATCAGGTTCAGGTACTCCGTTGCAAGCCCCATGTTGCGCTCAGAGGCGCCGAAAAACAGCAGAAGCTGAGATCGGAAGGGGAAGATAAGGGCCATCAGCACCAGGCTGACCAGTATGGTCAGTGTGATGCAGCTGCCCACCACCTTGTGGGCGTTTTCTGTGTCGTTCTGGCCCTGACAGATGTTCAGATAGGTGGCGCAGCCGTTGCTGAAGCACCACGCGAAGGCCTGCGCCAGGATGAAAAACGGAAATACCACGCCGGTTGCGGCGTTGCCGAGGGTGCTCAGCTCACTGTTCCCAATAAACATCTGATCGACCACGTTGTAAAGTGCGCCGACCATGAGGGACAGGACGCAGGGGACAGAAAACTTTACCATCAGCCTGGAGATGGGATCTTCCCCTAAATAGTGAATTTTGGCAGTATAATCCATAAAAAACCTCCAAAAATAATAATTTGGAGTCTTTATAATGGAAAGCTACCTGAAAACAAAATCCTTGTCTTTATACCATAAGGACAGGCAGTTGTCAACAAAATAATGAGTTCTGACACGGGGATGCGGGAGATTTTAAGGCCCCAAAATCTCCCCGTAAGAGACTGCGGAACGGAGTCTCAGGTTGCTCTGTGCATTTGGCGCATACTATGGTATAATCAGGACCATAAGATTCATTTGGAACGGAGGATATCTACGATGCAGAATGAAGCACTGAAAAAACGCAGCGAGATCCCGGAGGAATACACCTGGGATCTGCGCGATATTTTCCCCAGCGACCAGGCCTGGACCCAGGAATATGAGGCGCTGAAGGCGGTTCCCGCCCAGTTTGAAGCCTTTCAGGGCCGGCTGGGCAAAAGCGCCCAGACCCTGCTGGACTTCTTTAAGCTGGAGGACGAGATCAGCGTGCGGCTGACCAAGCTGGTGGGCTATGCCAACTGCAAGAGCGATCAGGACACCGGGGACGGGTTCTATCAGGACCTGCGGGGCAAGGCCATGAGCACCTGCGTGTCTGTTTCCAGCGCAACCGCTTTTGCTACCCCGGAGATCATGGAGATTCCCCAGGCCGATCTGGACCGGTTCTATCAGGAACTGCCCGCCCTGGAGGAGTACCGCCGCAGCCTGTACCAGATCCGCCGCCGGGCCGAGCACATCCTCTCACCTGCGGAGGAGAAGCTGCTGGCGGCAGCGGGGGAGATGTCCGAGGCCCCGGACAACGTGTCCAGCATTTTCCGCAACGCCGATCTGAAATTCCCCGACGTCACCGACGGGAAAGGGGAGCGCCGCCCCCTGACGGACCCCGGCTTTGTCCCTCTGCTGGAGAGCCCCGACCGGGTGCTGCGGAAAAACACCTTTGAGACCTACTACGCCACGCTGGGCCAGTTCCGCAATACCTCGGCCGCCCTGCTGGATGCCCAGTTCAAGCAGCTGCGCTTCTTTGCCCAGGCCCGGAAGTACGACAGCACCCTGAGCGCCTCCCTGGACCGCACCGAGGTCCCCACTCAGGTCTATACCAATCTGATCGAGGCCGTCCACAGCAACCTGGACAAGATGTACCGCTATGTGGCCCTGCGGAAAAAGCTGCTGGGGGTGGAGGAGCTCCACATGTATGACGTGTACACCCCCATTGTCCCGGACGCGGCGGAGAAGATCCCCTTTGAGCAGGCCAAGGAAACTGTGCTGGACGCCCTGGCTGTGCTGGGGGAGGACTATACCGCCCTTCTGCGGGAGGGCTTTGAGCACCGCTGGATCGACGTCTACTCCAACGAGGGAAAGGTCAGCGGGGCCTACTCCTCCGGCTCCTCCCGCCCCCACCCCTACGTCCTGCTCAACCAGAAGGACACCCTGGACAGCATGTTCACCCTGGCCCACGAGATGGGCCACGCGCTGCACAGCTGGCACAGCTGCAAGTACCAGCCGGTGAACACGGCGGACTATGTGATCTTCGTGGCCGAGGTGGCCTCCACCTGCAACGAGGTGCTGCTCATGCGCCACCTGCTGAACAAAACCACCGACAAGAAGGAGCGGGCCTATCTCATCAACCACTTCCTGGATCAGTTCAAGGGGACGGTCTACCGCCAGACCATGTTCGCGGAGTTCGAGCTGGAGCTGGGCCGCATGGCCGAGCGGGGAGAGACTCTGACCGCAGAGGTGCTGAACCAGAAGTATCTGGAGCTGAACAAGCTGTATTTCGGCCCCGATATGGTCTCTGACGACCAGATCGCCCTGGAGTGGGCCCGCATTCCCCATTTCTACTACGACTACTATGTGTTCCAGTATGCCACCGGCTTCTCGGCCGCGGTGGCCATCGCCAACCGGATCCTGGAGCTGGGCGAGCCGGCGGTGCAGGATTACAAGAAGTTCCTGTCCGGCGGCGGCAGCACCGACCCCATCTCCCTGCTGAAGCTGGCAGGGGTGGATATGAGCAGCCCCGAGCCGGTGAATTCCGCACTGAAGCTGTTCGGCGAGCTCATTGATGAGCTGGATGCCCTGTGCTGACGAGGGAGAGGTGACTGGATATGTGCGCTGAGGACCAGGTGGAGATCCTGCGCGGGGAGCTGCTGGACGAGCTGTACGCCATGGCCTTCTCCGGCTGCCCCGCTGTTCTGGCGGACGAGGATGAGATCCGCAACGCCACGGCGGAGGAGCTGGAGCGGATCGCCTGGCGGTTCGGCCTGCGCTGAGCGGGAGCCCCACATCTTTTATAGAGCAAGAAAAATACCACGGCGGAGGGCAGCTCCGCCGTGGTATTTTCCATCTTATCGCAGCCCCTCCTGCCGGAGCAGGGCGGCCACCCGGTCGGGATAATTGGAGATGATGCCGTCCACACCCAGCCGGATCATATGCAGGATGTCCTTCTCCTCATTCACCGTCCAGGTGTTGATCTGCACACCGTGGGCCCTGAGGTCAGCCACCTCCGGATCGGTGAGCATAGCAAACTGGGGGTGGTAGGCCTCCACGCCGTGGGAGCTGACATACTCGCCCACGTCCAGGATCCAGGTCTCGGACAGGAAGCCGCAGACCAGCTGGGGGGCCAGGGCCTTCATCCGCAGGATGGAGTGGTGGTTGAAGGAGGAGATGACCACCCTGTCCTCCATGTGGTACTCCCGGATCAGGTCGTAGACCGCCTGTTCAATGCCGGGGTACTCATAGACACCGGTTTTCAGCTCGATGTTGGACAGAATGTCCCGGTCCCTGACCAGCTCAAAGTACTCCCGCAGCGTGGGGATTTTCTGAAAGCCGAATTGACCGGCATATTTATAGGAGAAGTCCACCTGGCACAGCTCCTCATAGGTCATGTCCTTGACCAGTCCGCTGCGGTTGGAGGTGCGGTCGATGGCCTCGTCATGGATGATGACCAGCTCCCCGTCCCGGGTCAGGTGGACGTCGAACTCCATGCCCTCGCAGCCGGCCTCCAGGGCTTTTTCAAAGGCCAGCATGGTATTTTCAGGATATTTTCCGCTGAATCCGCGGTGTCCGTAGTTTCTGCACTTCATTTCTGCATCCTCGCTGTCTTTCTGATTTCAGTGGCCTGTCAGACGCCCGCCGGTGTGCATTGACAGGCCCGATTTATATTTAGTATAATACCATGGACAACAAATTACAATCAACGGAGGATTTTATGAAAGAAATCAAAGGCGAGTCCAAGCTCACCTTCTTTGAGGCGACCAGCATCATCGTGGGCCACGGGGTGGGCTCCGGGATCCTGTCCGTCCCTTATCTGGCAGCCCACAACAGCTTCCGGGAGGTCCTGCTCATCCTGGCCTTTTGCTACCTTTTTAATGTGGTGCTCCACCTGATCATCGCAGAGCTCTCCTATAATAATGGCGGCGCTCAGTTTATCCGCTGCCTGAACGACGAATTATTCGCAGGCAGGCTGAAGCAGATGCTGACCTGGGTGGCCTTTGTCACCCTGGGCCTGTCTGTCATCGTCAACGTCAGTGCATTCCTGACGGGGGCGGCGGCCGTGTTCCGCTCCTGGCTGGGCCTGCCCGATGTGGCCGGCATGCTGATTTTCTATGTGGTGGGCGCCGGCGTGGTGTTCATCGGCATGAAGCTGGTGGGCATCTGTGAGAAAATCGCCGTGGGCTCCATGGTGGCCGTGGTGGGCGTGCTGTTTGCCGCCACTCTGGCCTCGGACATGAGCCCCCTGCCCACCGGCTGGCACGGGGTGAACAACGCCCTGGCCCTGTTCAGCATGGTTTCCTTCTCCCTGTCCGCCGTCATGTCCACCCCCCAGGTGGTCAAGGGCCTGGAGGGCGATGTGAAGCGCATCCGCGCCGCCATTGCCAGCGGTCTTGCGGTCAACATGGGTCTGATCCTGCTCATCACCACCATGACCCTGCTGGGCGCGGGGAAGGATATCTCCCAGGACGGCGCCCTGGTGGATCTGGCGGCCCATCTGGGCGGCTGGGTCAGTGTGATCGGCTATGTGTTCACCCTGCTGGCCCTGGCCACCTCCTTCTGGGCCAACACCCTGAATCTGCGGGACATTGTCCATGAGCAGACCCGCTGGGGTATTCGTGTCAGCTGGGTGGCGGCCTCGCTGCCCTGTCTGGCCATCGCGTTTTTCGGGGTGTCCACCTTTGTGGGCTTCACCCGTTTTGCCAGCATCATTCAGGTGGTGACCGGAATCGGGATCATCGTGGCCTACAATCTGTCCCGCAAGCGGAACGGACAGGCCGTGCTGGTGGGAAAATTCGGTACCCTGCCCTTCCAGGTCCTGGTGGCTCTGTGCACCCTGCTGGCCAGTGTGGGCGCCATGCTGCCGGTAAAGTGAGGTAATTACATGAAACGAAAGAATGCTGCAAAGCTGCTGGCCGTCCCTGTGGTGGGTGCGGCCCTGTTTACCGAGGAGCTCTACCGCTACCTGTTCTGCCGCAGAAGCTCCAAGCTGTTCACCAAGCTCTTTGACTCCAAGGGGCATGAGGACAACTACTATGCGGTCCGGGATGCCGCCGCCGACCGGCTGAGGGCGGCGGAGCACCAGGAGTACACCATCCGCTCCCGGCGGGGCGAGGAGCTGAAGGGCTTCTACTACCCCTGCGGCGGGGAAGGGAAGCGGATCGCCTTTGTGATCCACGGCTACCGCTCGGAGCACGCGGAGACTGCCGGAATGTTTTATGACTGCTATAAGAGCCGGGGGATCGACCTGTTCTGCTGCGACCACACCGCCTCGGGGGTGAGCGGCGGGGCGTTCATCGGCTTTGATGTGCTGGAGACGGAGGACTGCCTGGAGTGGGTCCGCTTCCTGCTGGAGCAGTTCGGTCCGGAGGTCCAGCTCATCCTGCACGGCCTCTCCATGGGGGCGGCCACTGTGATGCAGATGAGCTCCCGCTGCCCGGAGAATGTGCGCTTTATCATTGAGGACAGCGGATTTATGAACGCCAGGGCCTCGCTGGACCACCAGATCGGCCCTATGTACCAGCCCATGCGGGCCATCAACCGGGCGGTGGCGGGGTACGACCTGGACCGCTCCGATGTGCGGGCAAGTCTGGCCGCCGCCACTGTGCCCATCCTTTTCGTCCACGGCAAGGAGGACAGGCTGGTCCCCTATGAGAACGGCCCCGCCCTCTGCGCGCTGTACCAGGGGGAGAAGGACTGCTTTTTCCCGCCCAACACCCGCCACATCGAGAGCATCTACACCTCGCCCCTGGAGTACGGGGAGAAGATCGACCGCTTTGTGGAGAAGTATTTCCGTCCGGAGGGGGAGGCGCAGGGTATACAGCCGTCTGAGGCTGTTTCCCAGCAGCAATAATTGATTTTTGTCAGATTCCTGCGTCTTTTGCTTGTCTTTTCGGAGACATACTTATATAATAGATGGACCTGGCCTGTCCGCTGTATGCGGCAGCCCCATCCTGTCCCGGCATTCGGTGGCAGTATTGAGATCGGCCTGCGCCAATGGGACGCGCGGTCAGACGGAGTCTGACCGTATTGGCCGGGAGGCTGGGGGACCGGGGGTCTGGCGCAGATCGGACCGACTATTTCAACAAGATACCGGAGGAACTATATACTGTGACAGAGCTAAACGAGAAACTGGAACGGGTGTGCACCGCGTTTCGGATCCCCGGGACCCTGGAGTCCTGGCATGAGATCAAGCAGGGAAACGTGAATCGCACCTTCAAGGTCACCTTTCGACAGCCTGACGGGACGGAAAAGTCCTATATTGTCCAGCGGGTCAACACCTATGTGTTTGAGGACCCGGAGGCGGTGATGGACAACATCGACCGCGTGACGGAGTACCTGCACAAAAAGGATCCCCACCGCAAGGTACTGCATTTCCACCACACAGAGGACCGGAAAAACCATGTGTTCGATGAGAATGGGTTTTGGCGGCTGTTCAATTTTATTCCGTCCCGGACCTTTGACCACTGTGAGGACCTGGAGATCGTCCACAATGCCGGCGCGGCCTTTGGTGAGTTTCAGATGCAGCTGCGGGACTTCAATGCCGCTGACCTGAACGAGACCATCCCCTATTTCCACAACACCCGCAAGCGCTATCAGGATCTGGAGAAGGCGGTTACCGAGGATCCCTGCGGCCGGGCGGCCCAGGTGGGCCGGGAGATCGAGTGGGTCATGGGTGTAAAGGAGAAAGCCTGTACACTGACGGATCTCTATGAGCGGGAGGAGCTCCCCCTGCGGGTCACCCACAACGACACCAAGATCAACAATGTGCTCTTCGAGCAGGAGGGGACCAAGGCCATCGTGGTCATCGACCTGGACACTGTTATGCCCGGCCTGGTGGGCCACGATTTCGGCGACGCCATCCGGTTTGCGGCCAACCGCGAGGAGGAGGACAGCCGGAACTGGGAAAATGCTGGGATGAACATGGAGATTTTCCGGGAGTTCACCGAGGGTTTTCTGGAGCACACGGCCAATGTGCTGACGGAAAAGGAGATCGACACCCTGGCGATCAGCTGTTTCTCCATGACCTGTGAGCTGGCCACCCGATTTTTGCGGGACTACATCCTGGGCGACCCCTATTTCAAGATCAATTACCCCGAGCACAATCTGGTCCGGACCCAATGTCAGATCGCCCTGGCCCGGGACATGGAGTGCCGTATGGAGGAGATGGCGGAGACCGTCCGCCGCTGTGTGAGCAAATATCGGACATAAAACAACCGGGTGTGATGCCCGCAACAGAGCACCTTGGCGTACAGGAGGGGGAGACCGCTCCGAGACGCCGGGGTGCTTTTCCCTGTCAACAGAGAGGGGATAGGGGACCATCGGAGCTGAATAATTAAAATGAAGAGGAGGGAATACGGTGAGACGCAATTCTCATATTGTGGCGGTGTGCGGCCTGACGGCGGCGCTTGCCATTGTTCTGATGCTGCTGGGCAGTGCGCTGGGGGTTATGACCTATGCCTGCCCGGTGCTGGTGGGGGTGCTGCTTTTGTGCGTTCGGGAGGAGCTGGGCGTGAAGTGGGCACTCACCCTGTGGGCGGCCATCGGCCTGCTTGCCATGATGCTGGTGCCGGAGCTGGAGATGACAGCTCTGTTTTTGGGGGTGTTCGGCTGGTACCCGGCGGCTAAGCCGGCCCTGGACCGCCTGCCCAGGTGGCCGGGCTGGGTGGTCAAGCTGCTGGCGCTGAACGGAGCCTCGGCGGCGGTCTATGGGCTGCTGATGGCTGTGATGGGCATGCAGGACATGCCGGATGCGCTGTGGGGCTGGATCTATCTGGCCGTAGGAGGAAACCTTATTTTTATCTGCTATGATATCATGCTGGATCGACTGCGGTTTACGCTGGTCCCCCGGATACGCCGCTTATTTTCCGGAAGATAAGGAAAAAAGTTTTTTGTCATTTTTTTGTGAAAAACAAAAGAAAATGGGCAAAAAATATATCGTTCCTCCATAAAAACATGGTAACAAGCCGAAAAACAGGAGGAAACGGGGCTGTGTATGCATAATAAATGCCCGGTACTTTCAAGAAAATTTCCGCTTTAGCTTGACGAATTGAAAAAAATAGCATACAATAGCCTTCAATTATGTATCCCGTACAAGGGCGAATGTCCGGGAAGCATGATACATCAATTCGTAAGGGAGTATAGAAAGTGGAAGAGAAAAAGTTTCAACCCTACATCCCGGCGGACAAGGTCATGCCTGAATTCACAGTTGTCTCTGTGATCCTGGGCGCTATTCTGGCCATCGTGTTCGGTGGAGCTAATGCTTATCTGGGTCTGAAGGTGGGTATGACCGTCTCCGCGTCCATTCCTGCGGCGGTTATCTCCATGGGTGTGATCCGCAAGATCCTGAAGCGCGACTCTATTCTGGAAAACAACATGGTCCAGACCATCGGTTCTGCCGGTGAGTCCGTGGCCGCTGGCGCCATCTTCACCCTGCCCGCTCTGTTTATGTGGGCTGACGATGGCCTGTGTGATGTGCCCTCTCTGGTGCAGATCGGCCTGATCGCCCTGTGCGGCGGTGTGCTGGGCGTCCTGCTGATGGTCCCCCTGCGCAAGGCTCTGATCGTCAAGGAGCACGGCGTGCTGGCTTATCCCGAGGGCCAGGCCTGCGCCGAGGTCCTGATCGCCGGTGAAGAGGGCGGAGCCAAGGCCTCCACCGTGTTTACCGGTCTGGGCATCGCCGCTCTGTACAAGTTCATCGCGGACGGCCTGAAGCTGTTCCCCAGTGAGGTGGATTACTCCATCCCCGCTTACAAGGGCGCCGGTATCGGCATGGACGTCCTGCCTGCTCTGGCTGGCGTGGGCTACATCTGCGGCCCCAAGGTGTCCTCCTATCTGTTCGCCGGCGGCACCCTGGCCTGGTTCGTGGTCATGCCCCTCATCGCTCTGTTCGGCAGCGACCTGATCATCTATCCTGTGAAGGATATGACCATTGCTGAGCTGTGGGCTGCCAAGGGTACCTGGGGTCTGTGGAGCAACTATGTCAAGTACATCGGCGCCGGTGCCGTTGCCACCGGCGGTATCCTGAGCCTGATCAAGTCCCTGCCCCTGATCGTCCGTACCTTCAAGGAGGCCATCGGCGGCTACGGCAAGAACGGCGCTGGCAGCCTGCGCACTGAGCAGGACCTGTCCATGAAGGTTCTGGGCGTCGGCGTGCTGCTGGTGGCTCTGGCCCTGTGGCTGCTGCCCTCCATCCCCCTGAACTTCTTCAGCGCTCTGATCGTCATTATCTTTGGTTTCTTCTTCGCCACCGTTTCCTCCCGCATGGTCGGTCTGATCGGCTCCTCCAATAACCCCGTCTCCGGCATGGCCATTGCTACCCTGCTGATCTCCACCATGCTGCTGAAGGCCACCGGCACCGACGGCATCGAGGGCATGGTCGCCGCCATCACCATCGGTTCTCTGATCTGCATTATCGCCGCCATCGCCGGCGATACCTCTCAGGACCTGAAGACCGGCTTCCTGGTGGGTGCTACCCCCAAGAAGCAGCAGATGGGTGAGCTGCTGGGCTGCGTGATTTCCGCGCTGGCCGTCGGCGGCATCCTGTACCTGCTGAACGCCGCCTGGACCTATGGCGGCAAGGAGCTGCCCGCTGCTCAGGCCTCTCTGATGAAGATGGTCGTCGAGGGCGTTATGGGCGGCAACCTGCCCTGGGCCCTGGTCTTTGTGGGCGTGTTCATCGCTCTGGTGGTCGAGATCCTGGGCGTGCCCGTCATGCCCTTCGCCATCGGCCTGTACCTGCCCATCCACCTGTCCACCCCCATCATGGCCGGCGGCCTGCTGCGTTTCTACATGGAGAAGCGTAAGTACGCCAACGAGAAGGAGAAGAAGGACACCGTTCAGTCCGGCGTCCTGTACACCTCCGGCCTGATCGCCGGTGAGGGCATCGTGGGCATCCTGCTGGCTGTCTTCGCTGTCATCCCCATGGGCGTCAGCGCTGTGACCGGCGACCCCCTGACTCTGGGCGAGAAGATCAGCATGGTCAGCCCCGACGGCTTCCTGGGCGGCTCATTCGCCGGCCTGGGCAATATCGGCGGCCTGGTGTTCTTCGCCATCCTGCTGGCCTCTGTTTACTTCTTCGCCAGAAAGAGTGCCAAGTCCTCTGACAAGTAAACATTTTCCTTGCGGAAATCCGAGCCGGGCTGTATACTTGGTATACAGCCCGGTTTGAATAAATAGGAGAATCACAACATGGCAAAGAAAAGCGAAAATTACCTGGATTACATCCCCGTTGTGGACCCCCGGAACACCTGGGACGAGAAAGATGGGAAAGTCACCATCAATATGGTCCATCGGGGCGTCTACGCAAAGCTCGCACAGAAAATTTTTCATACCCCCCGCGTCAGCCACATCGATCTGGATGAGTACGGCAGCTTTCTGTGGCTTCAGATCGACGGAAAACGCAGCGTGGGGGAGCTGGCCCTGTCTATGAAGGAGCAATTCGGCGACAAGGCGGAGCCCCTCTACGAGCGCCTGGTGAAGTACATGCAGATCCTGCGCAACAACAACTTCATCCTATTGGGCGGAAAGGATCGGATACCCAATGGATAAGATTCATATTTTGATCGGGATCCTCCTGTTTGCCCTGGTTACTGCAGTGCTCTATGTCTGGGGCCTGCGTAAGTCGGCAGGGCAGAGGGAGGATCTGGACCGCATCCTGCTCAACCGCTGCGGGAACAAGGTGGTCAAATACCTGAAGAAAAATGGAACCATCACGGAGAAACAGGTGGCGGCCCAGATCAATGGGGTCACTGCCGGAGAATTCTGGTCCCGCAAGCGTCTGGTGGTGCAGCAGCCCCAAAAATTTGCCAAGCAGGTAATTGCCTTCCTGGTGGATCAGCAGTATATCCAGCCTGCCGGTCAGGACCGCTATCAGCTGAAAAAGTGACCGCCTCGGCGGATCTCATATAAAAATTAAGGAGTGTATGATTCAATGGCAGTTCTTGAAAATCTGGAGCCGAAGTCCGTATTCGGCTTTTTTGAGCAGATGTGCGCCATCCCCCACGGCTCTGGCAATACGAAGGCGGTCAGCGACTGGCTGGTGTCCTTTGCCAAGGAGCGGAACCTGGAGTATTACCAGGATGAGCTGAACAACGTCATCATCATCAAGGAGGCCACCCCCGGCTATGAAAACGCGGAGCCCGTGATCCTCCAGGGCCACATGGACATGGTCTGTGAGAAGGCCCCCGACTGCCGGAAGGACATGGCGGTGGACGGGCTGGACCTGGCCATCGACGGCGACACCATCTACGCCAAGGGCACCTCCCTGGGCGGCGATGATGGTATCGCTGTGGCCATGTGCATGGCAGTTCTGGACGCCAAGGATCTGGCCCACCCCCGAGTGGAGGCGGTCATCACTGTGGATGAGGAGACCGGAATGTTCGGCGCTGTTGGCATCGATGTCAGCCCCCTGAAGGGCCGCCGGATGCTGAACCTGGACTCCGAGGACGAGGGTGTATTCACCGTCAGCTGCGCGGGCGGCAATATCTCCCGCTGCATTCTGCCCCTGACCCGGGCCGAGTTTGCGGGCGAGGCCCTGACCGTCACCCTGGACGGCCTGATGGGCGGACACTCCGGCCAGGAAATCAACAAGGGCCGCGGCAACTCCAATGTGCTGATGGGCCGCGTGCTGAACGCCATCAGCAAGAAAACCGAGCTGCGTCTGATCTCTGTGGCCGGCGGTCAGAAGGACAACGTCATTACCGGCAAGACCGTGGCCGAGCTGCTGGTGGCCGACGGCCAGGCCGCCCGGACCGCCTGCGAGGAGATGGCGGCCGTGCTGAAAAACGAGTATGTGGTCACTGAGCCCAATCTGAAGGTGACCGTGGCGGCCGGCAAGTCTGCGCCCGCTATGGATAAGGCCACCACTGATAAGGTGCTGTGCATGCTCAACTGCCTGCCCAACGGCGTGCAGGTGATGAGCGCCGACATTGCCGGACTGGTCCAGACCTCTCTGAACCTGGGCGTCCTCTCTACCGAGGAGAAGGAGCTGACCGCCTCCTTCTGTGTCCGTAGCAGCGTGGAGAGCCAGAAGGCCATGGTCGTGGACCGGCTGAAGCTGGTGATGGATCAGCTGGGCGGCCGTGTGGACGTGCTGGGCGACTATCCCGGCTGGGCCTATCAGCAGGAATCCCCACTGCGTGACCTGCTGGTGGAGGTCTTTACCGAGCAGTACGGCCGCGCCCCCGAGGTGCTGGCCATCCACGCCGGCGTGGAGTGCGGCATGTTCGCGGGCAAGATCCCCGGTCTGGACTGTGTCTCCATTGGCCCCGACATGAAGGACATTCACAGCTGCAACGAGCGGCTGTTCATCGGTTCCAGCCGCCGCACCTGGGAGCTCCTGGTGGAAGTGCTGGCCAGAATGAAGTAAGCCACACTGAAAACGAAGTCCGCACCCAAAGGGTGCGGACTTCATTTTTTTAAAAACGTCGTTTTGATGAATGAAAGAGGGAAAATAAGAGAACTTTTAGATTGACAAAAAAACAAAAAAGCTGTAAAATAAAAAACATTAGTTTTAAAAAATTGTGCATAAAAATGAAGAAGAATTTTCATTTTTGTAACGCACGAGGGAGGCTATTGAATGAAAACACGTTCCCGCAGAGACATCTTTATCATTGGCTTTGCACTGTTTTCCATGTTCTTTGGCGCAGGAAACGTCATTTTCCCGCCATTTCTGGGCATGGGATCGGGGTCTGAGTGGCCCCTGGGTTTTGCATGCTACTACATTGCCGACATCGGTCTGGCTCTGGTGGCCCTGTTCTCCATCTTCCACAGAGGCGGTGCGGACGGGATCGTAAGTCCCATCGGACGCATCCCCTCCACCCTGATGATGTGCGCCATTGTACTGTGTATCGGCCCCATGCTGGCCATTCCCCGTACCGCGGCCATGACCTTTGAGCTGTCAGTACAGCCCCTTACCGGTTCAATTGGCCCGATCATCTTCTCCATACTGTTTTTTGTTGTGGTTTTCCTGTGCTCCATGCGGAAAAATGCCGTGGTGGATATCGTGGGTAAGATTCTGACTCCTCTGCTGCTGGCTGGTCTGCTGATTTTGATTGTCAAGGGCATTGTAACTCCTCTGGGAGACACGGATGCGGCACCTAAGCTGGCAAATGTGGCCGTGGAAGGCATCAAGGCTGGTTATCAGACCATGGACGTGCTGGCTACTATGCTCTTTGGTGTACTGATCCTCAGGACTGCGGAGAGCAAGGGCTATACTGCCCGTGACGAGAAGCGCAATGTGGCCATTAAGGCCAGTTTGGTGGCAGGTGCGATCCTGCTGGTGGTTTATGGCGGCCTGACCTACCTTGGAGCCACTGTTTCCGCTGCCAATGACCTGAGCGTCAGCCGTTCCAACCTGCTGCTGTCCATCGTGTCCGGACTGCTGGGACAGCAGGGCACCATCCTTTTTGCAACCGTGGTTGCCCTGGCCTGCATCACCACCGCTGTGGGTCTGGTCAGCTCCTGTGCGGAGTTTTTCGCTGAGCTGTCCGAGGGCCGGGTGCCTTACTTTGTGCTGGTTGTGGTGATCTGCATGTTCAGTGCCGTGGTTTCCAACGTAGGCCTGGAGCAGCTGGTCTCCATTGCGGCTCCCGTGCTGGATATCGTCTATCCTCCCACGCTGGCGCTCATTGGCATGTCCTTCCTGCCCAAGCTGCCCAAGCTGGCCTTCCGTCTCGGTACTGCGGGTGCGCTGCTCATCAGCGTGCTGAGCGCTGTCTCTGTGTACGGCCATGTGGAAATGCCCTTCCTGAAGTATCTGCCTTTTGCGGAGCTGGGCTTCAGCTGGGTGATTCCGACCATTGTGTGCATCCTGGTGGGTGTGCTGCTTGGACGCAAGACCGAGCAGTAAGCTATTCTGTATCTGAAAACGACGTCCGGAGAACCGGGCGTCGTTTTTTATGGGCGAAAAGCAGTTGCATCGGGGCCGTTCCGGGTGGTATGATAGGGAAAATAAGTGGTAAAGAAGCTGAACGACTTGAAAAAATGCAGGATCACCGTGATACGCAAGGCCTCCTATCCCGATCTGATGGAGCGCTATGAGAACCCTTTGGATGCCCCCTGTGACATGGAGGAGGGGCAGGTGTTTATTGCCGACGGCTGGAAACGGCCGGAGGGGCTGTGCGAGAGCGCCTGGGAGAGCATGTCCCCCTTTGTACTGACCCTGGCCTGCGGCGGACAGGATATCTACAACGGCTGGATGAAGGATCCGCGCTCGGCTATGATTTCCTGCAATGACGGTTTCCGCCCGGTCAGTTTTTTGATTGAGGGGCTGGACGAGGACGCAAGTGAAATTTGAAACGAAGGAGAGGGAAACCGCAGATGGAACGAATCAATGAGATTGAGGCCCTGATGCGCCGGGCGGGGGAGATCATGCTCTCTGCCCGGGAAATTGAGAACGCGGTCAGCGAGAAAGAGGGCAGCGCCAACTTTGTGACCACCTATGACGTGCGGGTCCAGGGTCTGCTGCGGCAGGGACTGCTGGAGCTGTACCCCGAGGCGCAGTTCATCGGCGAGGAGGGGGACGACCGTGGGGATGTGAGCCAGGGTCTGGCCTTTATTGTGGACCCCATCGACGGAACCACCAATTTTATCAAGCACTACGATATGTCGGTCATCTCGGTGGCTATGCTCCGGGACGGACAGGTGGTGCTGGGTGCGGCCTATGATCCCTACCGGGACGAATTTTACCGCGCAGAGAAGGGGAGGGGGGCCTTCTGCAATGACCGTCCCCTCCGGGTCTCTCAGCTGGGGCTGGACAGGAGCCTGGTGTGCTTCGGCAGCACTCCCTACGACAAGGGAATGATCCCCAAAACCTTCGCGCTGGCCCAGCGGCTGATGGAGTGTGCCCTGGACCTGCGGCGGTCGGGCTCTGCGGTCTTTGATCTGTGCCGGGTGGCCCGGGGGAGTGCCGGACTGATGTTTGAGCTGCGGCTCAGCCCCTGGGACTATGCGGCGGCCTCTCTGATCGTCACTGAGGCCGGGGGGAGGATCTCTCAGCTGGACGGCACGCCGCTGCGGTTTGACCGCCCCTGTGGGGTGGTGGCCGGCAGCGCGGCTGCCTATGCGGACTTCTTTGCCAAAGGCCTGGACCGCCTATAAAACAAAACAGACGCGCCGGGAGCGCCGAGAGGACAGGACCCAAGGGTCCCATTCTCCGGCGCTCCCGGCGCTGTATGAATGTTAGAAGGAAGGAATCAAATCAGTTGTGGCCGTTCCACAGCTCGTCAGCCACCGGCGTCCAGCTCTGGGCATAGCAGTCGCATTTGGCACACAGATGATCTGCGCTCTCGGGGGAGAGAAGGTCGGTGGAGTGGGCGCCGCTCTTGGCCACCATCTCCCGCAGCTGATCGGGATTCTCCAGCATGGGGCAGGGACGGAGCATGTTCTCGTTGAAGGGCTGGTTGTCGTGGTAGGCCTGCATGATGGGACCGCGGAGGGCCTCCAGCAGGGTCTTTTCACGGATGTTGGAGTCAGAGTAGTGGATAAAGACGCAGGGGTCCACATCGCCGTTGGCGTTGATGTGGAGGTAGCGTCTGCCGCCGGCGATGCAGCCGCCCACATACTCCGCGTCGTTCTGGAAGTCCATGGCGAACAGGGGCTTGGTGGCGCGGTACTTGCGGATGCGGTTGTAGGTCTCACGGCGCTGCTCGGGGGTGGGCAGCAGCTCGGGGGAGGCGTCGTTGCCCACGGGCATGTAGTGGAAGTACCAGACGAAGTAGGCGCCCATCTCGATCAGGCTGTCGTAGTACTCCTCAGAGGTGATGGACTCGAAATTGGCTCTGGTGTAGCAGGAGGAGATACCGTAAATCAGCTTGCGCTCCCGCAGAAGCTGTATGGCCTTCATGACCTTCTGGTAGGTGCCTTTGCCGCGGCGTCCGTCGGTGGCGGCCTCGTCACCCTCCAGAGAGATGGCGGGGACGAAGTTCTTGACCCGGAGCATCTCGTCGGCAAAGGCCTCGTCGATGAGGGTGCCGTTGGTGAAGCTCAGGAAGGTGCAGTCGGAGTGGACCTCACACAGGCGGATCAGATCCTGCTTGCGGACCAGGGGCTCGCCGCCGGTGTAGATGTACATATAGATGCCCAGCTCCTTGCCCTGGCGGATGATGCTGTCGATCTCCTCGTAGGTGAGGTTCATTTTGTTGCCGTACTCGGCCGCCCAGCAGCCGGTGCAGTGGAGGTTGCAGGCGGAGGTGGGGTCCAGGAGAATGGCCCAGGGGATGTTGCAGTTATAACGCTCCCGCAGGGCCTCCTGTTTGGGCCAGCCCACCAGGTTGGCATTGATGAAGAAGTTGACCGCGAGGGCCTTCATCACGCCGGGGTCCGTGTCCGTCATCAGACGGTGGATATAGGGGTAGTAGGGGTGATCGGGCTGCTCGATGGCCTCGCGGATGGCCTTGCGCTGGGAAGAAAATTCCCCGCCGGAAAATTTATCGGCCCAGTCCATGATCGTCAAAAGATTCTTGTCCGGGTCCTTGTACAGGTACTGAAAGGCCTTCTCCAGACCAAATTTTTTAATCGCAGCAGAAGTGTCCATCAAAAAGTCCTCCTTCGTGATTTCTTGCCTTGAGTGTAACCCCTGTTGGGAGAGACGTATATGGGCAAACAGGGGCAGTTGTCTGGATTTTTGACAGAAGGGCCTTCGTGACTATTGTTGGAAGGGGCATAGCAGGGTAAAGTTAGAATGAACCAAGACCTGTGGCGGGACAGCCTGCTTGGAAGAAAGGGATGGTCATATATGAATAAACTGCGTTTTGCTCGGGATGGGTCTCTACTGATCTCCGTGATCTTCTATATTGCTGCGGCGGCCTATCTGCTGATCCGGGATATCCCGCCCATTGTGCTGTATGGGGTCAGCGGATGTCTGCTGATTGCGTATGGCGTCATTAAGATGGTTGGATTTTATTCCGGAGACCTCTATTGTCTGGCGTTTCAGTATGATTTTGCCTTTGGAATCCTGATGATCGCCATGGGGATGGCAGTGCTTCTGTTCGAGGAGAAGAGCGTGGCCTTCCTGCCCGTGGGCCTTGGATGGTTTGCTCTGGCAGACGGCCTGTTCAAGGTCCAGATGGCCCGGGATGCCAGACGGTTTGGTCTGGAGGAGTGGAAGCACATCCAGATCACGGGCTTTGTCACAGCGCTCCTCAGCGGGCTGCTGATCCTTCAGGGACAGAACGTGGAGACGTCCCGGATTTTCACGGTGCTGGTCCTGCTGGCTGAGGGCGTTATGAACCAGTGTGTTGTGATTACTACGGTGAAGAAGGTCCAAAGTGAGCGGAACCTGGAGGAGAAGTAAGCCATATAAAATGGCGGACCATGGTGCGCCCGGCATTGAGACAACGGAACAGACAAGAAAAAGACCGGATGAGGAGTTGGTTTCAATCCTCATCCGGCCTTTTTTGTTTGCTGTGTTCCCGCACTCGTCCGGTCAAACGATGTACATTTCCCTGTTTCGGCCCAGACGATCTCCTCGTACCGGGCTTGAATACTGCATTTTATCGACACAGACGAATCGGTGCAGGGTCCGTTCAAACAGCGCAGGGCAGCTGATCCTGCCGAAGCAGACTCCGCTGGAGCTTCCTGGGTGTCCGAAGCTGCGTCCATGCAGGGGGAACCAATATGTTCAGCCTGTTATTGCTCCGGAGCACAGGCGTTCCAGAGCATTTGAAGTCCGGAATCATCCCACAGCTGACAGATCCGCAGAGAGTCGGCCTGAAGGTCGTATTCCATTCCCTGGTCCAGCCAGTCGAGAAAGATTCCGACCAAAGTACACTTAAAATAGCGGATGATGAGCGTTCGGTCATCCGGGGCGATAGGCATGGTTTTGGCGATGTTTTCGATGTATTCTGTCACCAGGTAGAGGAGGAGCCGATCCAGGTGGGTCAGAAAGACATCTCGGGGCAGGGAGCGGTAGACGTGAAGAACGGCGGTCCGATTTTCAATAAAATACTGGACGGTCACAGAGATGCAGTCATCCAGGGACCCCAAATGACAGTGCTCTGCGATCAGACGGTCGATCCGCTCCACCAGGATCTGCTCCAGCAGGGAGGGGATGTCCTGAAAATGATAATAAAAGGTGTTGCGGTTGATGCCGCAGCGCTCCACGATGTCCCGTACAGTGATCTGCTGAAAGGGTTTTTCCTCCAGCAGGGCCAGGAAGGCATGGATGATGGAGTCTCTGGTTTGTCTCAAAGTGCGCACCCCACTTTCTGGTTCTATTTTACTACAAATGGAAGAGGGGGACAACTGTCAATGTGCAGGACGTGACCAGTGTTCCACTGGAATCACAGGGGACCGCCATGCTCCTGGACCAGCTGGACCAGTCGGTCATAGAGGGCGGGATCCCCCCGGAACTCGTCCAGACGGAAGAACACCAGATAGACGTCCACGTCATGCGCCGACAGGAAGGACTGGATGGTCTCCACGGCCACATCCAGGGCCTGGGCCTTGGGATAGCCGTAGATCCCGGCGGAGATCAGGGGAAAGGCCACGCTGCGGCAGCCCTGGGCCAGGGCCAGCCGGAGGGAGGTCCGGTAGCAGGAGGCGAGCTGGTCCCGCTCCCCGTGGTTCCCGCCCCGCCAGCGGGGGCCCACGGCGTGGATGACGTACCGGCAGGGGAGACGGTAGGCCCGGGTCAGCTTGGCGTTTCCCGTCTCGCAGCCGCCCAGGGTGCGGCATTCGTCCAGCAGCTGGGGCCCGGCGGCCCGGTGGATGCAGCCGTCCACTCCGCCGCCGCCCAGCAGAGAGCAGTTGGCAGCGTTTACAATGGCATCGACCCCCATGGAGGTGATGTCGCGCTGTGTAAAGTAAAGGGGCATATAAAATTCCTCCAATCTGTCTGTTTCGCAAGATGCGGTTTCCCTTATTTTATCACAAGGGTACAAAAAAATCTGCCAGTGGAAAAAATACTTGCTTTTTGTAAAAATTAGCGTTAGTGTGGAAGGATACAATACAAGGAGAGAGTCCGCATGTACGGACCGGAGAGAGATGGAAGAGAAAGAGCGTTATGACCTGACCCAGGGGGTCATCTGGAAAAAACTTTTAATTTTTTTCCTGCCCATTGCAGTTGGCACCGTGTTCCAGCAGTTTTATAATACGGTGGACGCCGTGGTGGTAGGTAAATTCGTAGGGACGGAGGCCCTGGCCGCCGTTGGCGGCAGTGCGGCCCAGATCATTGCCCTGACGGTGGGCTTTTTTGTGGCCCTGACCGGAGGAGCCAGCGCAGTGATCTCCCAGCTGGTGGGCGCGCGGCAGAAGGAGCGCACCTCCCAGGCCATTCACTCCTCGCTGGCCTTCAGCATCCTGGCCGGCCTGGGGCTGACGGTCATTGGGATCCCACTGACGACGGTTGTGCTGAACTGGATGCAGACCCCGGCGGACACGATGGCCGACTCGGTGCTCTATCTGCGGATCTATTTCGGCGGTACGGTGTTTATGCTGTTCTTTAATATGGGCTCCAGCATCCTGCGGGCCATGGGGGACTCCAAGCGCCCTCTCTACTATCTGGTGGCCTGCTGTGTCTGCAATATCGTCCTGGACCTTGTCTTTGTCATCGGTCTGCATATGGGGATCGCGGGCGTGGCCTGGGCCACGGTGATCTCCCAGGCCATCAGCTCGGGGCTGATCCTGTGGCGGATGTGTACCACCCGGGAGGAGTACCAGGTGGAGCTGCGCAAGCTGCGGATGCACAAGGACGTGATGAAGCGCATGCTGAAAATCGGCATGCCCGCCGGCGTCCAGGCCAGCATGTACAATGTGGCCAACCTGATCATTCAAATCGGCATCAACACGCTGAGCACCACGGTGGTGGCCTCCTGGACCATGTCAGGGAAGGTGGACGGCATTTACAATGCCCTGAGCAGCGCCTTCGGCCTGGCGGTTATGAGCTTTGTGGGCCAGAACTACGGAGCGGGACGTCTGGACCGGGTGAAGCAGACCTTCCGGGTGAGCATGGTCATCTCCATGACCTTCACCGTGGCCATCGAGGGCGTGGTCCTGCTGCTGAGTGAGTACGGACTGCCCTACCTCATCGACGACATGGCGGTGGTGGAGTGCACCCGGGAGATTTTGATGTTCTTTGTGCCCTTCTATGTGGTGTGGACCTTCATTGAGGTGATTTCCGGCTTGCTGCGGGGTATCGGCGACGTGCTGATCCCCATGATCATTACCGCCGTGGGTATCTGCGCGCTGCGCCTGGTGTGGATGGGCACCGTGTTCAGACAGTGGCACACCATTGCCGGGTTCAGCATGTGCTTCCCCATATCCTGGCTGGTGACCGCTGCGGCCCTGACCATCTATTACCGCCGCAGCCGCTATATGCGGGGGGAGAGTGTCCGGCTGTAAGGGGCTTGCCCCGAGAATAAAGGAGGAACTGTGATGTATAAGCTGATGCTGGTGGAGGATGACCCGGGCATTGCCCAGGCCATCCGGGAGCGGCTGGAGAGCTGGGACTTCCAGGTCCATACGGCCCGGGATTTTCGGCGGATCATGGAGGAATTTGACCAGTTTGGACCCCAGCTGGTTCTGCTGGACATCTCCCTGCCCTTTTATAACGGCTACCACTGGTGCGCCGAGATCCGCAGGCAGTCCCAGGTGCCCATCGTGTTCCTCTCCTCGGCGGCGGACAACATGAACATTGTCATGGCGATGAATACCGGGGCGGACGATTTTATCGCAAAGCCCTTCGACCTGGACGTGCTGGTGGCCAAGGTGCAGGCCCTGCTGCGCCGCAGCTATGATTTCGGCGGTCTGTCCCCTCAGCTGGAGTACATGGGGGCGGCCCTGGACACTGAGGCACAGGTCCTCCGGTATGGGGACAGGGCGCTGGACCTGACCAAAAATGAGTACCGCATCCTGCTGTGCCTGATGGAGAACCGGGGGCGGGTGGTTTCCCGGGAAAAGCTGATGGAGCGGCTCTGGGCCACGGAGCAGTTCGTGGATGAGAACACCCTGACAGTGAATGTGAACCGGCTGCGCCGGAAGCTGGACGGCCTGGGCCTGGATGGCTTCATCACCACCAAGGTGGGCGAGGGCTATCGGGTGGGCTGAGATGAGAGAGCTTTGGTTGTATTTGAGAGAGCGGCGGCGGACCCTGCTCTGCTCCGCACTGTGCTGCGTCATATTTCTGGCGGTGTTCGCCATGTACCGTCTGCCGCCGGGGATTGTCGTATACCCGGCCCTCCTGTGTGCCGCCCTTGGGGGGTTGTTCGCTCTGGCGGATTTTTTGAAATGGAGAAGGCGCCGCCGGGAGCTGCGCTGCCTGGTGCAGCGGGGGTCCCCGGAGCTCGTTGAGCTGCCTGTGCCCCTTGGGGGCGTGGAGGAGGACTATCAGCGCCTGGTCCTGGCGCTGCGCCGGGAGAGCCAGGACCTGAAGGAGGACTACGCTGCCCGTATCCGGGATATGGAGGACTATTACACCGCCTGGGTCCATCAGATCAAGACCCCCATCTCCTCTATGGCTCTCAGTCTCCAGGGGGAGGATACCAGCCAGGGCCGCAAGCTGAGGCTGGACCTGTTCCATATTGAGCAGTATGTGGATATGGTGCTGGCCTATCTGCGGCTGGAGAGCCCCAGCGGGGACTATGTGTTCCGGACCCAGGGGCTGGACCGGATCCTGCGGGAGACGGTGAAGAAGCTGGCCCCGGAGTTTATCTCCCGGCGGCTGTCTCTGACCTACGAGCCCATCGACCTGGAGGTGGTGACGGATGAGAAGTGGCTGTCCTTTGTCCTGGAGCAGATTCTCACCAACGCCCTGAAGTACACCCGGGAGGGCGGGATCACCATTGACCTGGAGGAGCCCAAAACCCTCTGCATCCGGGACACCGGCATCGGCATCGCCCCGGAGGACCTGCCTCTGATCTTCCAGCGCGGCTATACAGGGAAAAACGGCCGGCTGGACCAGCGGGCCAGCGGGCTGGGGCTGTACCTCTGCCGGGAGATCTGCAGCAAGCTGGGGATCGGTCTGTCCGCCGCGTCGGTGGTGGGGGAGGGGACTGTCATCCGTCTGGACCTGGGCCAGTACCAGCTGAAGCAGGAGTGAGCCCCATGTGACAAGATTGTAAGATGAGAGCGGGAAATGTAAGGCCGGTCGATGGCGTTTCATTTCCCGCTTTTGATACAATAGGGGCAACAAACGAGATGGAGGTATGATTTATGCAGATATTAGAAGTGCGGGGCCTGAAAAAGACCTATGCCGCCCGGCTGGGGGGTGCCAATGTGCAGGCCCTCCGACAGATCGATTTCACCGTAGAGCGGGGGGAGTATGTGGCCATTATGGGCGAGTCCGGCTCGGGAAAGACCACGCTGCTCAACATTCTGGCCGCCCTGGACCGGCCCACCGGAGGCTCTGTTCTTCTGGAGGGGCAGGACCTGGGCAAAATCAAGGAGTCGGAGATCAGCGCCTTCCGCCGGGACAATCTGGGCTTTGTGTTCCAGGAGTTCAATCTGCTGGACACCTTTACCATCGAGGACAACATCTATCTGCCCCTGGTGCTGGCGGGAAAGCGGCACGGGGAGATGCAGGAGCGTCTCATGCCCCTGGCCCAGCGGCTGGGCATCGGGGAGCTGCTGAAAAAGTACCCCTACGAGGTGTCCGGCGGACAGAAGCAGCGGGCCGCCGTGGCCCGGGCCCTGATCACCAATCCCAAGCTCCTGCTGGCGGACGAGCCCACCGGGGCCCTGGATTCCCGGGCCACCGACGAGCTGCTCACCCTGTTCCGGGATGAGAACCACCGTGGCCAGACCATCCTGATGGTGACCCACTCCGTCAAGGCGGCGGCCTCGGCTGACCGGGTCCTCTTCATCCGGGACGGGGAGCTGTTCCACCAGCTCTACCGGGGGGAGAACAGCGATGAGCAGCTGTACCAACGCATCTCTGACACCCTTACCCTGCTGGCGACAGGCGGTGACAAGCGATGAAGCACGGACTGTATCCAAAGCTGGCCCTGGACGGGATGCGGAAAAACCGCCGGCTGTACCTGCCCTATCTGCTGACCTGCGGGGGCATGGTGATGATGTTCTATATCCTGGCCTATCTGGTATCCAGCGACTCCAGCAGCCTTCTGCCTTATCAGAGTGCGCTGGGCATCATCCTGAACCTGGGCTGTGGTGTGATCGCGGTTTTTGCCGCCATCTTTCTGTTCTACACCAACTCCTTCCTGATGCGCCGGCGGAAAAAGGAGTTCGGCCTCTATAATATCCTGGGCATGGATAAGCGAAACCTGGGGCGGGTCATTTTTTGGGAGAACCTGTTCACCGCGCTGATCGCCCTGGCGGGCGGCCTGGCGGCCGGGATCGCCTTTTCCAAGCTGGCCGAGCTGGGTCTGCTGAATATTATGCAGATGGAAGTAAACTACGACCTGACCCTGTCTCCCAAGGCCGCGCTCCTGACTCTGAAGGTGTTCGGGGTGATCTTCCTGCTGATTTTCCTCAACGCCCTGCGCCAGATCCGCTTCACCGGTACTCTGGCTCTGCTGCGCAGCGAGACAGAGGGGGAAAAGCCGCCCAAGGCGAACTGGCTGCTGGGCGTGCTGGGTGCTGTCATCCTGGGGGCGGCCTATTACATCGCTGTGGTGGTGGCCGACCCGGTGAGTGCCCTGATGTGGTTCTTTATTGCGGTCATCCTGGTCATTGCGGCCACTTATCTGCTGATGATTTTCGGCTCAGTGCTGCTGTGCCGCATTTTGCAGAAAAATAAGGGCTATTACTACAAGGCCAGCCATTTTGTCTCCCTGTCCTCCATGACCTACCGCATGAAGCGAAACGGCGCAGGTCTGGCCTCGGTGTGCATCCTGGCCACTATGGTGCTGGTGATGATCTCCTCCACCGCCTGCCTGTATTTTGGCAGCGAGGGGGCCATTCAGGAGCGGTATCCCAGGGAGATGAACATAGAAATCTCCTTCTATCAGCGCAAGGACCTGGATAAAGCGCGTCTGGCGTCCTTACATCAGGATCTGCTGGATGTGGCCAAGGGCAACGGTGTGGAGCCCTTTAATCTGAGAGAATACCCCATAGTATCCAATGTGGCTTATTTCGTTGAGAACAAGGCAGAGCTGGCCGGAAGTGAGGGGCATTCCTTTAGTCCGGACGCAGCTGCCCAAGTGAATCGAGTCCAGCTGATGGCCCTGTCCGACTATAATGCGATCAGTGGAACGAACGAGAGCTTGGAGGATGGGGAGGCCCTGATACACAGCAATCGGGAGAGCTACCCCTATGATGATCTTACCTTGATTACGGAGGAAGGGAAGCTGTCCTTCCGGGTCAGAGAGGTCTCCGAGGGCATCCCCAACCGACAGGCCGCCATGAACATCATCCCCACTGTGACCCTTGTGGTGCCCGATCTGAGTGAAGCGTCCGAGCTGCTGGAGCAGATCGGGGTGGAGGAGATCTGGTATGACTGGGAGTTTGGCTTTGACACCGGGCTGAGCCCGGCGGAGCAGATCAGCCTCTGTGAGACCCTGCGGAAGGAGCTGAGAGGTTCGTGGAAGGAGGAGCGGGGCCTGTCCTCCCTGATCCTGGAGAGCCGGGAGATGGAGCGCCAGGACTTCTACACCCTCTACGGCGGGCTGTTCTACCTGGGTATCCTGCTGTCCATCGTGTTCCTCTTTGCGGCTGTTCTGATCCTCTACTACAAGCAGATCTCTGAGGGCTACGAGGATCGGGGTCGGTTCGACATCATGCAGAAGGTGGGCATGAACCGGGAGGAGATCCGAAAAAGCGTCAACTCCCAGCTGCTCACTGTGTTCTTCCTGCCCCTCCTGATGGCAGGGGTCCACCTGTGCTTTGCCTTCCCCATGGTGCAGGCCATGCTGAAATGCTTCAATCTGGTCAATGCGGACCTGTTCATCAAAACAACGGCGCTGAGCTTCGGGGTGTTTGCCCTGTTCTACGTCATTGTCTACCGCATCACCTCCAATGCCTATTACCACATCGTCAGCGGAGACAGGGGGGATCTCCGATGAAAGGTCGCTGGATCGGTCTGCTTTTAGCCTGCATTCTGGCAGTCAGCTGCACCGGCTGTGCTGGCGCCGATACGGATGTGAACCGCATCCTGAGCGGCTGGGACAGAGTGACGGAGTGGCTGGCCGGCTCCCAGTTTACCCCGGAGGACCAGCTGATCGGCCAGCGCCGCTGGGGAGCGGACCGGTATCAGGGCAGCTACGAGGCCCGGTGCAGGTCGGCCGACGGCCGGGACGTGATCTTTGGGGGCGCATCCATCTATGAGCGGGGCGTCAGGGTGCGGGCCAGCGCCGGTGTGACCGGCGGGACGGCCACCCTCCGCCTGCGGGTGGGGGACGGCATCCAGGAGTACCTGCTGTCCGACCAGCCCCTGGAGCTGACCTTTGAGTTTATGGGCGGCGCCAACTATGTGATGGTGGACTACCGGGACTTCACCGGGACCGTGACGTTGAGCTGCCGGCCGGACGAGAGCTGAATCTGAATGTGGGACCACCGCCCCTTGGGGGCGGTGGTCCTTTTTCTGCTGAAAAATTTAGTTTAAAAGTGTAACGAACAGCCTTATAATGGGATATAAGAGGCAGAAGGAGGTGAGGGATATGGAGGACATGGAGCGGATCTATCAGGATCACGCCCAGACCGTATATAAATTTTTATTTGCCCAGACCCGGGACGCCGATCTGGCCGAGGAGCTGACCCAGGAGACCTTTTACCAAGCCGTCCGGTCCATCGGCCGCTTTGACGGAAGCTGCAAGATGTCCGTCTGGCTGTGTCAGATCGCCAAGCATCTGTGGTATCAGCATCTGCGCAGACACCGGCGGGAGGTCCCGGCGGAGGAGGGCGTCTTTGAGATCCCTCTGCCCTCTGCGGAGGAGGAATCCCTGTCCAATCAGGGGAAGATGGAGCTGCTGCGCAGAATCCATGATCTGCCCGATCCCACCCGGGAGGTGGTGTATCTCCGGGCCTTCGGCGGGCTAAGCTTTCGGGAGATCGGAGCTGTGCTGGGCCGGAGTGAATCATGGGCGAGAGTGACGTTTTACCGTGGAAAAGAGCGGTTGCGAGGAGGTTTGGAACATGAGTGAGAAATTATCCTGCCCCGTGGTGCGGGATCTGCTGCCCTCCTATGCCGAGGGCCTGACCGAGGAGGAGACCAGCCGGGCGGTGGCCGCCCACCTGGAGGACTGCGCCGACTGCGCGGCCCGGTATGCGGCCATGACCGCCCCCACACCGGAGACGGAGCACCGGGAGGAAAAACAGGTGGACTACCTGAAAACGGTCCGCCGCAAGGCGTGGAAGAAGGCGGCTCTGGCAGCTTTGGCGGCCCTGGGGGCGGTGGTGCTGGGGGCGCTGATCTTCCTCTTTGTCATCGGAAGCCCGGTGAACGAGAATTCCGTCTATGTGGGCGCAGAGGTCAGACCGGAGCAGGATGTGCTCCGCATCCAGTACGGGATGACCGACTCTGGCAAGTGCTTCGCCTTTCTCCATACCCAGTCGGAGGACGGAATCGTGACCCTCAGCGGCCGGTCGGTGCTGGCCTCGCCCTGGAGCAAATCGGGGGACGGCTGGGTGGATGTGCCTTTGAGTGAGACCCGGGAGGTCTGGGCCTTTGGCCGCCTGATCTGGAAGGACGGTGTACGCATCAGCCGTGAGGCCGCCCGGATTTTCGACGCCCGGACTCCCTATGTGGGGAACGCCCCGGCGGTGGGGCAGCTGCTCAGCCGACTGGAGCAGGGAAAGGACCTTATGCCCCAGGTGCCCTACACCATGGAGCTCCAGACCAAGCAGGAGCCCTACGGAGTGACTATCCGCTTTTCCCAGGGAATGCCCCGGTATGAGATGGACAAGATGGAGCAGGGGGCCTTGCTGCTGCTGGCGCTGGTGGACAATTTGGGCGAGGTGCGCTGGAGCTGCCCCGGATATGACTTTGTTCTGACCGCGCAGGACGCCAGGGAGCTCCTGACACAGTGGCAGGAGGATTGGCCTGACGGAACGGAGCGGGTGCCTTGGAGAGACATCAAGGAGTACGGAAAATCCGTGCTGGGCGTAGCGCTGCTGCTCCCATAAAAGGATAAAGGGAAATAAGACAAAAGGGACTTCACAGACCATGTGAAGTCCCTTGATTATTTTTTCGACAGCTACTTGACAAGTGAGGGGACTGTTGTTATACTGTGTATATACTATATATACAGTATAACACAACAGCGGCGGTCCATCCCTATCCGCTGCTGCGAAAAGGGACGATTCCATGAACATTATTTTAAGCAATTCCAGCGGAAAACCCATTTATGAACAGATCACCGACCAGGTGAAGGAGCAGATCCTGTCCGGTGTGCTGGCGCCCGATCAGGCCATGCCCTCCATGCGGCTGCTGGCCAAGGAGCTGCACATCTCGGTCATCACCACCAAGCGGGCCTATGACGAGCTGGAGCGGGATGGCTTTCTGGATACCGTGCCGGGAAAGGGCTGTTTTGTGGCCCGGCAGGACCGGGAGATGCTGCGTGAGGCCCAGCTGCGGTCTGTGGAGGAGAAGCTCTCCCAGGCGGTGGATGAGGCCCGCAAAGGGGCCATCGCCCTGGAGGAGCTGAAGGAAATGCTGACACTTCTGTATGAAGGAGAAAACCATGAGTAATTGTATTGAAATCAAGGGTCTGTGCAAGTCCTACCCGGGCTTTGCGCTGAAGGACGTGGATATGACCCTGCCCGGCGGGACCATTCTGGGCCTGATCGGAGACAACGGTGCCGGTAAGAGCACCACCATCAAGTGCATTTTGGATATTGTCCATCCGGACAGCGGCACCATCTCAGTTTGGGGCAGGGACCCCCATGGGGAGCACCGGGCCGTGATGGAGGAGGTGGGCGTGGTCTTTGACGAGTGCCTGTTCCAGGGGGAGATGAAGCTGCCCCAGCTGGAGAAAACGCTGGCCCCCAGCTGGAAGAGCTGGGACAGGGAGCTTTTCCGCAGCTATCTGGAAAAATTCAGCCTGCCCACCGACAAGCGGATCAAAACCTTCTCCCGGGGCATGAAGATGAAGCTCTCTCTGGCCGCCGCCCTGGCCCACCGGCCCCGGCTCCTGCTGCTGGACGAGGCCACCGCCGGACTGGACCCCGTGGTCCGTAGCGAGATTCTGGACGAATTTCTGGACTTTATCCAGGACGAGGACCACGCCATCCTGCTCTCCAGCCACATCACCAGCGACATTGAGCGGGTGGCCGATTACATTGTCTACCTCCACGCAGGGCAGGTGGTGCTGGCCGGAACCAAGGATGAGATCCTGGATTCCTACGGCCGTGTGGGCTGCACCGGCGACCAGCTCCGGGAGCTGGAGCCCGGGGAGGTCCTTCGGGTGCAGCGGGGGCAGTTCGGCTGCCAGTGCCTGGTGAAGGACCGGGAGGCTTTTGCGAGAAAGCATCCTGGATTCCTGGTGGATAAGCCCAACCTGGACGACATTATGGTCCTGATAGGAAAGGGGGAAGTGCTGTGAAAGGTATGGTTTATAAGGACCTGCTCCTGGTCCGGAAAAATCTTCTGCTTTATCTGCTGATGGGGCTTTTCTTTGCGATGACCCTGGGGGGACCTGCTGTGTCGGGCATGATGGGGGCCTGTTTCATCGCGTTGCCCGTCTCCATGTTCAGCATGGACAAGACCAGCTGCTGGGAGAGCTATGCCCTGTCCCTCCCCGGCGGACGGCGGGGCATGGTGGGGGCCAGATACGCCGCTGCTATCGCCATCATTGTGATGGGCGGGATCTACACCGTCATCCTGTCCGCCCTGTTTTCCTTTGGAATGGAGGAGAGCTTGGTGTCCGCTCTGTTCATCCTCTTTATCCTGTGCATCATGCTGCCAATGCTGTACCGGTACGGGGTCAACCATGTAGGGGCCATTGTGGCGGCGGCCATAGGCCTGTTTGTATTTGTGTTCTATTTTATGGTCAGCTCAGAGGTCACGGAATTTCTGATTAAGAATGCACTGGTGGTGCTGGCACTGGCAGCTCCGGCAGCTCTGTATCTGTCCTACCGCGTCTCCTGCGCCGTCGTGGAAGAGATGGAGTATTGAGGGCCTGACGCAAATCTGAATTGAAAATTTTTCCTCTGGGCGTTATACTGGAGAAAAGCTGGCAGTGCATGGTCTGCACCGGCACATTTGCAGTACAGAGAGGGGCGGCGCGTATGAGGTGTCCATGGTGCGGAAGTCCGGTGATGATCCGGGGGAACCGCTGGGAGTGCGGCTGCTGCGGCGATTTTGGCGATCTGCCCCCTGAGCAGAGGGAGGAGCAGGCGCTCACGCTGAAGCTCTCTGTCTCCCGCGAGCTGGATTTTCCCAGGACATGGCAGGAGCTGAAACGGGTACTGCCCCGCAATGCTGAGGAGCTGGTCCCACAGCTTGGGTCCGTCCTGATCTATGAGATCTCCCACGCCATGGAGATGCCCGGGCACACGGAGGACCGGGAGAAATTTGAGGCGCTGGACCGGCTTTTGCAGGAGACGCCGCAGCTGAATGGTCTCCCGGACGGCTGGAAGATCTATGATGCATCCAGGTGGGGCGAGGTGCTGTGCGGGGCGCAGGGCAAGCTCACAGAGGAGTTCTGCGGCACGTTCTGGAAGGAGCTCATTGAAAAGTTTCCCTCCGGGGACTGCCCCGAGGAGATCGACGGCATGATGCGGAACCTGGGGGACGTCTATGAGTATTTTGTCTCCGACCAGTGGGAGGGGGAGGGCGCCGACCGGTGCAGGGAGCTTCGGAGCGCCTTTGAGTACCACTGGTACCGGCATCAGTGCGTTTCCCCCGACCTGGGCGCCGTTATGGCCAGATTGCAGCGGGACGACACCAGTCGTCTGGATGACGATTGCAGGGATATCCTGGTGTTCAGCTTCCCGGACTATTTTTCCGGCTGGTCCCTGGAGAAGCTCCGGGACGTGCAGTGGGACCGGCTGCTGGAGGACGTGCTGGAGGAGGACCCTGACCTGGCCAGAGACATGTGGGAGACGCTGCTGTTTGCCGCCGGGCCGGACTTCTCCCAAAATCCGGAGGTGGGGGAGCGGCTCCGGGAGGGCAGCCCCTTTTCCTGGGAGGACTGAGCCGCAATCCTGCACAAAGAGAACAAAAACAGGAGCGAACCGCCGTTCGCTCCTGTTTTTTGTTATTCTACCCGGATCATCCGATAGCCCACCCCCACGTGGGTCTGGATGTACTGGGGGGAGTCCGGGGCGGCCTCCAGCTTTTTCCTTAACGTGGCCATGAACACCCGCAGGGAGGCCACGTCGTTTTCCCAGCTGCGCCCCCAGATGTGCTGGGTGATGTAGGTATGGGTCAGAACACGGCCCACGTTCCGGGAGAGAAGACAGAGCAGCTTGTACTCAATGGGGGTGAGGTGCAGCTCCTCGCCGTTGATCCAGGCGCAGCCGGCGGGGTAGTCGATCTTAAGCTGTCCGTTGGTGAAGGTGGAGGAGGACTCGTAGTCACTGGACACCATGCTGAGCCGGCGCTGGGTGGCCCGCAGACGGGCCAGCAGCTCCTCCACGGAGAAGGGCTTGGTGAGATAGTCGTCCGCACCGGCGTCCAGGGCGTCGATCTTGTCCATATCCTCGCTCCGGGCGCTGATGACAATAATGGGCATGTTGGACCAGCTGCGGATGCTGCGGATCACTTCGATCCCGTCCATATCAGGCAGCCCCAGATCCAGCAGGACGATGTCCGGATTGTGGGATGACGCCTCCATAATGGCGGACTGCCCGTTCTGTGCGGTCAGATAGCGGTACTCGTGGGTGCGCAGGGTGGTGGTCATCAGGTTTTTGACCGAGGGGTCGTCCTCCACCACCAGGATCGTGAATTTATTCATAGAGCTTTACCTCCTCCATCGGTAGCGTAAATGAGAACATCGTGCCATGGGGCTGGCAGTCAGACACAGAGATGGTCCCGTCGTGGGCGGTGACAATGGATTTGCACAGGGACAGACCCAGACCAAGGCTGCGGCGGCTGTCTGCGATTTTGTTGGCGCCGCTGTAAAACATGTCGAAGATCCTGGGCTTCATCTCATCCGGGATCCCGGCTCCGTTGTCAGAGACGGAGATGACCGCCTTGCCGTCCTTGGGCCGGGTGCAGATGGTGATGCTGCTGCCCGCGGGGGTATATTTGATGGCGTTGTCCACCAGATTGATGATGACCTGGACGATCAGCTTTGCGTCCATCCTGGCCAGCAGGAACTCATCCTCATGGTGGACCGAGATGTGGTAGTCCGCGCTTTTCCGGTTGATGTGCTTCAAAGCCTCTTCGATCACATCGGACACCAGCTCCGAGCTGAAATGGAGGTTGAGATGGTTTTCCTCCAGCCGGGAGACAGACAGCAGGTTTTCCACCAGATTGATCAGCCACATGGAGTCGTCATAAATGTCGATGAAAAGCTGATGCTTTGTCTGCTCATCCATTTTGTCCCCATTAGACAGAAAATTGCTGGCGTTGCCGGAGATCGAGGTCAATGGCGTGCGCAGATCGTGGGAGATGGCCCGCAGCAGGTTGGCCCGCAGCTGCTCTTTCTGTGCCAGGACGGCGGCCCGCTCCTTTTCCCGGGCGTTCTGATCGTTTTCCAGAGCCAGGGCACATTCGCCCAGAATGGACAGGGTCATGCTCTTCTCGGAGCTGTCCAGGGGGTCCTTGCCCACGGCGATGCCGGCAACTCCGTAGACCTTCTGGTTGATCCGGATGGCGAGATACAGGCACTTTGCACCGGACAGGGTCTGGGTGGTGGCCCCTGCGTGCTTGTTGTTTTTGAGGACCCACAGCGCCACGGTCCGCTCCACGTCGCCGGTGTAGTCGGTGTGGTTCTGCTCGTCGGGTGCGGCGTAGAAGATTTTTGCCGGCTCCAGCTGGTCCTGCTCCACCGGGTAGATGATAATGTCCCGCCCCAGCAGACGGTTCAGGTGCAGGGCGGTGGAATTGATGATGTCCAGGCGGTTTTCCGCCTGCTGGAGGGACTGGTTCACGTCAAAGAGGATTTTGTTCCGATAGGCCGCCAGGGCGGACAGCTTGGCGTGCTCCTTCAGCTTGCCGGCCAGGGAGCTGGTGAGCAGGGCGGAGAGGAACATGATGAAAAAGGTGACCGGATAGCCGGCGCCATAGGCGTTCAGACTTAAGCGCGGCTCGGTAAACAGGAAGTTGAACACCAGAACGCTGACCACTGAGGAGCAGAGACTGTAAATCCGGTTCTGAGTCACCACCGAGGTGATGAGCACGCCCAGCACGTAGACCGTGATGATATTGGCCTCTGCAAAGTGCATATAATCGAACACCCAGCCGATGCAGCTGGCGAGAATCAGGATCAGGAGACTTTTCCAGAAATCACACATGGAAAAGCGCCTGTTTTTCACCTTGTGCGGGTGGTAAGGGGTGTTGGAGGCGGCGTCCGGGATGATGTGAATGTCCAGATAGGGCGCAGTGGCGATGAGCTTTTCCGTCAAAGTCTGGGACCGGAACAGGCGGCCCTTGGACGCCATGCTGCGGCCCACAACGATTTTCGAGACCCCTGACAGGCGGGCAAATTCCGCGATCTGAAAGGGCACGTCAGTCCCGTACACCGTTTCGATTTTTGCGCCCAGCTGCTCCGCCAGACGCAGGTTGCTGCGCAGCCGCTGCACGTTTTCGGCGCGCATGGCGGGGAAGTCCGGGGTCTCCACAAACAGTGCGGTGAAGGTGCCCTTGAACGCCTGGGCCATACGGGCGGCCGTGCGGATGATTTTCTCGTTGGAGGGGGAGGAGGACAGGCACACCAGGATGTGCTCCTCGGTGCGGTATTCCTCGCTCTGGGCCGAGCCGCTTTGGCTGTTGACCCGGTCGGCGCAGCGCCGCAGGGCAATCTCCCGCAGAGCGGTCAGATTGGGCAGGGTGAAGAAGTTTGCCATGGCCCGCTGGGCCTGCATTTCCCGGTAAACCTTGCCGCTTTGCAGCCGCTCAATCAGCTCCTGGGGCTCGATATCCACGATTTCCACCTGGTCCGCGTGGTCAAACACAGAGTCCGGGATGCGCTCCCGCACCTGGATGCCGGTGATGGAGGCCACAGTGTCGTTGAGACTTTCGATGTGCTGGACGTTGATGGTGGTATAGACGTTGATGCCGGCCCGGAGCAGCTCCTCCACGTCCTGGTAGCGCTTGGCGTGCCGGCTACCGGGGGCATTGGTGTGGGCCAGCTCGTCCACCAGAATCAGGGCCGGCTTCCGGCTCAGGGCCGCGTCCAGATCAAACTCATGCAGCTCGATGTCCCCGTGAGACACCTGCCGCACAGGGAGCTGCTCCAGCCCGTCCAGCAGCGCCAGGGTTTCCGGGCGGGTGTGGGGCTCGATGTAGCCCGCCACAATGTCCACGCCCTGCTGCTTTGCCGCGTGGGCCGCCTCCAGCATGGCGTAGGTCTTGCCCACGCCCGCTGCAAAGCCGAAAAATATTTTCAGAAGGCCGCGGTCCGCCGGCTTGGTTTCGCTTTGGGCCATCTGCAAAAAATGGGCCGGATCACGGAGTTCTCTGTCCATACGACCATCTCTCTGCCTTTCCTAAGTGGTTCTGTTCGAGGATTTTTCTTGTATTATACCGCTTTTTTGATTGATATGCTATTAGGAATCCAACTGCAATATTAAGAAAATATAAAGGAAATTCCCGCCCGGACTGGGACTGGAACAGAAAAGGCTGTGAAAAGCGTTGCTTTTCACAGCCTTTTTGCAATCGTTCCCCTTTATTTGGGGAGCTTCATGGCCTGTGCAATGTCGATGTTGACCTCAAGGACGTTGACGACCTCCTCCCCGAAGATCCCAAACAGCTTTCCGGTGGTATGGTCCGCCACGATCTGCTCCAGGGTGTCCATGGGGAGCCCGGAGGCCTGTGCAATGGCGGGGAGCTGGATGGCGGCCGAGGCGGGGGAGATGTGGGGGTCAAGTCCGGAGCCGGAGGCGGTCATCAGGTCGGTGGGGATGTCCTCCCGGCTAACAGCGGGGTTGGCGGCCAGGAAGGCGACTATGTTATCCTGCACCCGCTGCCGGAGGGCGGGGTTGGAGGGGCCGTAGTTGGAGGACCCGGAGGCAGGACCGGAAAAGGGGGTGCCGTCCAGGTACAGGGTCTTGCCGGAGTCAGTGACCTGGCAGGTGTTGTAGTGGACGGCGGAGGGCCGGCCCTTCATAAACCAGGGCTGGGTAAATTCCTGCCCCACATACCGGGAGCCCACCACCTGGCCGTCTGCGGAAATCAGTCCGCCGTTGGCCTGGCTGGGAAACAGGATTTGGGAGAGACCGGTCATCAGAAGGGGATAGCCCAGCCCGCAGATCAGCATGAGCACCAGGGTGACCGTCAGTGCGGGGCGGAGAGTTTTGAGAAAATTCTTGCAGTGTTCCATGTCTAAGTCTCCTTAAAGTCCGATGGTCAGCAGCAGGGGGCTGATGATCAGGTCGATGAGCTTGATGCCGATAAAGGGGGTGACCACGCCGCCCAGGCCGTAGATCAGCATGTTCCGCGCCAGCATTTTTCCGGAGGACATGGGGCGGTATTTGACACCCTTCATGGCCAGAGGGATCAGTGCGGGGATGATGAGGGCGTTGAAGATCAGGGCGGACAGGATGGCGCTGTTGGTGGACGCCAGCCCCATGATGTTCAGGACCTTCAGCTGGGGGATGGCCGCCATGAACATGGCGGGAATGATGGCAAAATACTTGGCGATGTCGTTTGCGATGGAAAAGGTGGTCAGGGAGCCTCTGGTGATCAGAAGCTGCTTGCCGATCTCCACCACCTCCAGGATCTTGGTGGGGTCGCTGTCCAGGTCCACCATGTTGGCGGCTTCCTTGGCCGCCGTGGTGCCGGAGTTCATGGCCAGACCCACATTGGCCTGGGCTAGGGCGGGGACGTCGTTGGTGCCATCGCCGGTCATGGCCACGATCTTGCCCTGGGCCTGCTCCTTTTTGATGACAGCGATTTTGTCCTCAGGCTTGCACTCTGCCACAAAGCTGTCCACGCCCGCCTCCTCTGCGATGGTGGCGGCGGTCAGGGGGTTGTCGCCGGTACACATGATTGTCCGGATGCCGATGGCGCGCAGGCGCTCAAACCGCTCCCGCATACCGGGCTTGACGGTATCCTTCAGGTAAATGACCCCCAAAATCTGCTCGTTTCTGCAAACCACCAGGGGCGTGCCGCCCAGAGAGGAGACGTGCTCCACATGCTCCCGCAGGTCTGCCGGGACGCTGCCGCCCCGGTCCTGCACATACTGCATAATGGCGTCGGAGGCGCCCTTGCGGATGGAGGTCCCATCGGCCAGATCCAGGCCGCTCATGCGGGACTGGGCGGTGAATTCGAAGAACTGCGCGCCCTGGGGCTCCTCAGTGGTATCGCCCAGCTTGCGGGCCAGCTCCAGGGTGGATTTGCCCTCCGGTGTGGAATCGCCGAAGCAGGTGAGGGCGGCACAGTGGATCAGGTCGGCCTTGTCGGCCCCCTTGACCGGCAGGAAGTCAGCCGCCAGCCGGTTGCCGAAGGTGATGGTGCCGGTCTTGTCCAGAATCATGGTGTCCACATCGCCGCAGGCCTCCACGGCCTTGCCGGACA